>JBMLTO010000100.1:0-45968 GCA_049239925.1 Legionella sp.
CTGATGTAACGAAGATAACGCACGAGCCAGGTCATCGGGATAATCCTGAGCGGCAGTCATCGTAAAATTCTCTTGAGTCAAGATGCCTGCTTCATGTAACGACGATAACGAGCGAGCCAGTCTATCGGGCTTGGCATGGTCAGCCAAGAGAGTGACATTATTCTGGCTATAGATTCGGTTTTTTTGTAGTAAACTTGCAGCATTGATTAATGGTTTAAATCGGTCTTGACTGGTTGCAAGCCCACCAAACCAAAAGCGGTTCCACCACCAAGAAGACAGGTAAGTCTGAACAAAGACGTGAGGGGATGGTGGTTGTGGCTGATTAAACAGTCGACCCAAGTCGGTGAATCGAAATAAATATTTGAACCAACTGTTATTCCATCCCGTTCTCATTTCTGCAATGATGGAGTCGAAGGGACCTGGCATGTTGATGAGTCCTGCTAATTTTTTGCGCTATTTTAGGTTTTATAGTTTATTTTGTCAACAGGGTTTGTTCGCCTGCAAGCTGGGCGCATTGCATCACATTAAAGGTAACCCGCAATTGTGGAGTAAAACGATGGCAAAACCCTATGAGAAACGGATTGATTGGCAACGGTTTCTCTAGATGTCATGTGGGTCAAATAAGTATTTTTCAACGTCTGAAAATCAGCTTGATTGACACAAATGCTCAAAAGAAAGCATCAATTCTTTGTTCGATCCGCTCACTTTAGCTGCCTAGAAAGTCCTTCGAGACGCGTGCTACGCACGATCCTCAGGGCTAGATCCTAAATAAAAAACATCAAGACTATTTTTTCTTTCGTTGAGCCAAGTAGGAAAGTAAGATTCTTTAAAAATTGCTTGTGAACAGCATGATTGTTTTCTTTGTTTTTAGGATGTCATGAAGAACGATAGAGCGACCCCTTACAGAAAGACTTGTCCTTAATAAATAAAGGGTTATAGTGGGATTGATACAGCTCCAATCAACGTGTATCCAAGGACTCATCCAGCGAGGAATTAATCGTGTTTTTATGAACAAAAGGTAATTCTTTTTGGGTTTCTTTATGTAATAATTTCATCTGCTGCATGGTGTCGATCTCGTAATGTATCAAAATGCTAATCACCAGGCACATTCAATTTTTTTAGCATTATCTTTTCAATGCCTTAAGCTAAACTCTCAGGAACAAGTTGCACGTAGGCGGGAGAATGAATTGTCAACATGCCCTAAAGGTAATACTTTTTTAATCTTATAACAGTAGATGAAGATGGACATAATTATTGATGCTGAGTTAGCCATTCCACCTAAAGATTGTTTGCGTCTAGCCAATCATCACGATATACATATAAACCTGCTAATAGCTTTAAGCTATCATGCTGATCAAATCCCATTAGCAGATTTATTGCGACAATGCCATGCTCTGCCAGGTGAGTGGTTGCTAGTATCTCCAATTCATTGGCAAGTCACCCATAATGATGCAATGATTGTTGCTTGTGAGCAGCAGCTTCAGTTAAGTGAAAGGGAAGCACGTTTATGGTTTGACGTATTTGCAGCGTATGTAGCGCATGAACACATGACTGTAGTCTTTCATCATCCGTACTTATGGTTGTTACGAGTGACCGATAAGCCTAAGATCACGGCTAAGCCTGTGTATCATTTGATCGGTGCATCCTTATCCAGAGAGATTGAATGTATCGATAGAAGTCATTATTGGCAACGATTGATGACCGAAGTGCAAATGTTGTTTAGTGCGCATCCATTAAATACAGCCCGCCAACCATACCCAATAAATGGGGTGTGGTTGTGGGGAAATGGTGAATTGTCCCTATCAACTAGAACAATAATCACTGATAAAAACTTGATAAACTTAGCCAGACTTGTATCTCATAAGGTTCAGTTTTATCATGACGATAATAAATTTTCTTGTGATGATATTTTATTGTTACAATCAGTTACATCCGATCAATTAAAAGGTTTGAGAACTAGTTTGCATAAACAAAATGTTTGTTGGTATTGGAATAATATAGCATATAGCTGTAAACGCTTAGGATGGTTTTCAAGATTATGGAGAGCCTTGTGCAAATAAAGCCTCGTCCGATACCAGTCGTTCCACCTTGTTTACATCATTTGCACCCTGTTCTTCAGCGGGTGTATGCGAGTCGTGGCATTGTTAATCAGAGTCAGTTAGATAAAAGAGTACAAACACTATTACCATTTAATCAGTTGACTGATATTGATAAAGCCGTTCAACGGTTAGAACTTGCCTTGCAAAAAAATGAGCGCCTATTGATCGTAGGTGATTTTGATGCTGATGGCGCTACCTCTACTGCTCTTGCTATTTCAGCGTTGAGAGTTATGGGCGCGAAGCAGGTTGACTTTTTAGTACCGAATCGTTTTGAGTTTGGATATGGTTTAACACCTGGTCTCGTAGGAGTTGCTAGCAAATGGCAGCCTAATTTAATTATTACCGTTGACAATGGTATATCGAGTATTGATGGGGTTGCTGCAGCAAAGCAAGTAGGTATAGATGTATTAATTACTGATCATCATTTACCTGGGCTGACATTGCCTGATGCTTGCGCTATCGTCAATCCAAATCAATTCAATGATAAATTTTTAAGTAAATCAATCGCTGGTGTTGGTGTCATTTTTTATGTCATGCTTGCTCTTCGTCGTCATTTGGCAACACGAGGTTGGTTTATTCAGCAAGGTATTGCTGAGCCAAATATGGCACAATTTTTAGATTTGGTGGCTTTGGGAACAGTCGCCGATGTTGTCAGTTTAGATCAAAACAATCGTATTTTAGTGAATCAAGGTTTAGCCCGTATGCGTCAAGGATTATGTCGACCTGGTATACGAGCACTCATTGAAGTTGCTGGGCGTCGTTGTGAGCAATTGCGCGAGAGCGATTTGGGCTTTGCTATCGCACCAAGACTCAACGCTGCAGGAAGGCTTGATGATATGTCTTTGGGGATTGATTGTCTTCTAGCGTCCAATTTTGAACAAGCAAAGGTTTTGGCTCAGCACCTTGACGACTTAAATATTGAACGTCGAAAGATAGAAACCGACATGAAGGAAAAAGCAATCGCTATCTTGGATAAACTCTTTGAGCAGGTTAATAGCGGTGAAAATCAACTTCCTATTGGTTTATGTCTGGTAGATAAAAGTTGGCATCAAGGCGTTATCGGTATCCTCGCTGGGCGGCTGAAAGATAAATATCACCGCCCAGTCATTGCTTTTGCAATGGTTAATGAACAAGAAATGAAGGGATCGGCAAGATCGATACCCGGCTTAAACATTCGTGATGTATTAGCAACCATAGATAAAGACTATCCTGGATTGATTACAAAGTTCGGTGGCCATGCAATGGCTGCTGGTCTTAGTTTGTCAGTTGCTGCTTTTGAGCAATTTAAACAAGCTTTTGTTAATGAAGTTGGCAAACATATAGATTTGTCACAATGCTCTGGTGAAATTCTTAGTGATGGATCATTGCAACAAGATGAGTTTACCTTGGAGCTGACCTCTATTTTGCATAGTGCTGGCCCATGGGGACAACAGTTTTCTGAGCCTTTATTCGACAATGTTTTTGAGGTTTTGGATCAACGAATAGTCGGTCAAAATCATCTAAAGCTAACAATTGTCCATGAACAAGGTGGGGAGCCTTTAGATGCGATTGCTTTCAATATCGATACCAAGTTATGGCCTAATCATCGCGCTCGTTATATTCATGCGGCATTTAAATTAGATATGAATCATTATCGTGGTCGCACAACGCTGCAATTACTGATTCTATCGATGTCTGTCGTTGAGTGAGCTGGATGTTGATGACATCAATAGAATACATAGGTTTAATTAGTTAGGATAAATGATGAATAAATTAACTAAAAGTATTAGCAATATTATTTTCATGGGAAGATGGTTACAGGCTCCATTATACATAGGCTTATTGTTTATTCTGAGTGCTTATGTATACCGTTTTATCGTAGAATTATTTCATCTAATGATTCATATCAATTCTGCCGATAATACTGAAATTATGCTTGGAGTTCTGGACTTAATCGACGTTGTGATGATAGCTAATTTGTTGATTATGGTGATTATGGGGGGATACGAAACATTTGTGTCTCGATTAAATTTAGAGACCCATCCCGATCAACCGGAATGGCTCGATCATATTGATGCTGGCGCAATGAAAATTAAATTAGCTTTAGCGTTGATTGGCATTTCTTCGATCCATTTGTTACGGACATTCATTGATCCAAGTAAACATAGCCATGATGCCGTATTATGGCAAGTCATTATACACTGTACTTTGCTGATTTCAGCGTTAACGATAGCATATATCAATCGACTGTTAGCAAATACCGCTGAATGAGAAAACGGAGCATTTGTTAGAAGGTAGCTGGTAATAAAAAAATCTGTACAATTAAGAATCTTTTTGTTATTATGTTTAGTATAGGCAATCAGTAACGTTATTATTGAGGGTATGCTGATGGGACGATTAGAGTATTTATACATTTTAATAAAAGAAGACTGGCGTATATCATCAGTAGTTAGTCAGATTAAATCTAATCTCTTGAATACTATTAGAAATACAGAACTCTTTTCCGATGAAATGGTTGATTATTTTAAGGACGACTTACCGTTTGATATACTGCCGACTGATCCTAGCAATGTAGCTGCGATTAAAAAAATTATTAATGTTTTAGATCATACGGAGGCTACATTCACTGCTATTGAAACGCTAAATTTAGACAATACGCAAAGTCAACTTGATTCTTGTTCGAATATAGTTCAGTTGGTTTATAATTCAACAAACGAGCTCTACACAATTATTCGATTAATGAATCAGTGCAGTTCTGATATGCACCGTATACTCAGTCCTTATTTAAAAGATTTGCTACCAGCTTTGGCTCAAATGTCAGTTGGTTTAGAAAATGTTAGCCCACGCAACGCTCAACAGCAAAATTTATCTGATTTTTTATCAGATTTGAAAAATAATACTCAACAAGTTGGAGTCCACGCTATTGCTCAAGGGGTTGGTTTTTTGCCTGCTAGAGATGCCTTACCCAGCAGCGGTATAAACAACTTAGCAAGTTTAGTTACTAAGCTGCCATATTATGTTGATCAACTAGGCAATCTTATCCAATTATCTGTTGATCCAGCTTTAGTCCATACTTCACAAGCAACCGATGAGCAAAAGACAGTTTTGTTTCAAATGATGGAAGCAAAAGCGCAAGCAGCAAAGAAAAATTTTGCTAGCTTAATTGAGCATGATTATTTTTTAACAATGCTTCCAGGTTACATTAATACACTGAAGACTATCTATTATTGCAGTCTTGATTTAATTACTGTTGCTGCGCCATTGACTAAACAGGCTTATCTCGATGGACAATTAGTATTAAATAAAATACGTCATGAGATTATTCCACCGCTGGTGGTTGAAGTAGAAAATTTAGAAGAGTCGATGGGCTTGAGGCAAGGATTATTGACGAAACCGTTATTGGCTCATTTGGATAATTATTTTTCTACGTTGGCTAACCAAGTCAGCAAATTAGCTGCTGCTGCCGGCGCTTTAGAGTATACACGCAAAGTTTCTGAACGCACTTTAAAAGAATGGATTTTGGGCGATACTAAAGCTAATGTTGATGAGATCTTTATTGTCGATGCTAACTTCACTCAGTTGCAAGATGATCAATTTAATTCTTGTATTGGCCAAGCAAGGTTAGCTAGGTTGAAAGCAATTAAAGCCCAGATCAGTGATTTCTCTGTGGATAAGGATGATGTGAGTCCATGTACGGCTAAAGAGCATGCGGCTCAACAATTTTTTGATAAAATTAACAGCTACAGCCTTCTGTATCAAGCCAGTTGCAAATTTAGTGTAGCCAATCTCTCATCAGCCGATAAGACCTTATTGGCGGCGAACTATAAACGGTTCCAATCGCACGTTGCGGCACAGAATCCAGCTCTCGATAAGTTAATTGTTGCTTGTTTAAGTAAGAAAAATACAAACATATTCTTATCTTGGTATAACGATTATAGTGAATTTATGAGTGGTGGCAATTCGTTTACTGCTATCATGCGTTGTAAAGATTCGATTATCTGCGATGTTAAGCAAGCAACAGCTCAAGAGCATTTTCGTGCTAGGATGATCAAGCGGTCCTTAGCAGCTGTTCAACTCGTAGAACCCTCAGTCTCTGCTGATCTACCTTTATCGGTTGCACCCTATGTCAACCCGTCTTATTTGGATGAAGCTGATTGTTCTTTGCAGGAATGCTTGCGACAGCGTATAGATGTACGAGACCATATAGAAGAACTCATAAAAAGTGATAGTAAACGCTCTCTATTTTTTAGGCATCTCAGCGCCTTGGGGCATCAAATGAGTCTATCTAGTTTTCCAGAGCCTAGTAAGGGCTTTTTGCGCGATGTTTATCGTTCAATACAATCGCATATCATCTTGCTGAACGCTGAACAGAATAATGCAATTGTAAATTCTTTGAATACACAGCCTGAAGGCAATGAAACGTGTACTATTGTTAATCTATTGTTTCTGGATTCAGTGCTCGAGGACCACTTAAAGCAGCAAATAGAACAATGTGAACGTATCGATGTTCTGTTATCCCAGAAAATTAAAAAGCTACAGGCTCGCGAAGTGAACAGCTTGCCACTCGAAGTTATGGATGATCGCACTCTTTTTGGACAGTTAAAGCAGCTGGGCCTTGGAGAGCAAATTAATCAGTTTATAGCGAATAGATTTTTACCTTTTCTTGAAGAGCATCTTGAGCCGGCTATTTATAAGCAGATTTCTTTAGAGAATCAAAGGTTACCATTCAACAATGTGCATAAAGACATATCAAATGTTGCGATGTATAAAAATCTGCTGAATGCATTTCATTATCTTGCCGTGTTTTTTCATAAACTCGAGGCTATAAACCCAGAAGAGCACACAAGGTTTATTAGCAGAACGATATTTTTATATAACTTTATGATGCCGCTGCTCAATGAGTACAGCATGGCTGTCGATAAATTGTATCGAGCAGCTCAAACGCCTGGTTTGCAAAATATTATTAAAGAAGGTTTGCAGGTCATGGAGCCATTGAAAAATATACCCTTGTTAGGTAATTACTTTGAGCGTATCAACACACCATCAGTAACGATTGCGACATTTAATGCTATTGAACTATGGCAGTCAGAACATGCGCTGGTTAATCGTGTACTAGCAAGCGGTAGCAACCGTTTCGATGCTCATCCAGCGGCAGTTATTGTCGCAAATGAAGTCATTGTTGAAGAGCAGCACCAACAGCCTGTAGAGAACTATATACAAAAAATTGCGCAACAATTGTATGATATTCCCCTTAAATTACGTGCCATTAATCCACAATGCGATTCACTAAATGAATTAACAGCTGCGGATCGACAGAAAATTGAGAAATTAGTACAAGTTCTCTCAGGCTTATTAGGTTATAGCAAGGATTTAGGATATGGACCTGCATCATTGAAAGCGATCCTCCTTGCTGTCAATGATGTTAATTTGCAACTAGAGACTATTGGCAAAGAAAGTCGCAGTTTAGTAATGGCTAGGTTGGGTGAAATTTCTAATAAATTGACTATTGACTTACTATCTTTGGCTGATACTGCTGAATTCGAGCTAGGCTTTAAACGTGAAGGATTATCACATAGGTTAAAAACAGAATTAGATAACATCTATGATATTTTTATCGATGAGCTTCCATTCGAACGCAGACAAGATGCTTTAAAAGCACGTTTAGAGTTACATAGTAGTGTAAAACGTCGTGATCTAGAGCACTCTCGCTTGATTAATATTCTCAACAGGACGGATATACAACCGTTAGAAGACATACTTTTTGGTAAAGAATTACCGGTTGAAATAGTGAATGTAACACAACAATTTAATGAAATAATTGATCGGTTATCAGCTGACAATATCCCTTTCATTAATGAAAAAAGTAATTTTATTGATTTATACAGGCGTTTCCAATCTTATCTAGTTGATCAACCAGGTTGTGCTTATTTTGAGCAAGACTTTTTAGATAATATCGACAATGAAGACGATTTCGCTGTGGCTGTCGAGCAGATTGAATATCAATTAATTCCGACCATAGAAGATAAATTGCAATGGTTCTATCAAGAGGCTTTCGAAAACTATTTCGGTGATTTTAGTGATGAAGTCAATATTTATCGAGACAGATTTCTATTATGTTATCAATCATTACAGCCTTATTTAGAATATATCGACAATACATTTGATCAAAAGTATTTTTTAAGAGACTTACAAACATCAGATGATTTCATAGCTGCAGCTGGATCTATTTTACAGATCTACCCTAAACTGATGGAATTGCTTGAAGCAAAAAAACAAGAAAAAAATTTACAAATGGCACAATGTCAGCAACGGATAGAACAAATGGATCAAGACTATTTGAATCAGCAAGAGCTGGTTACAAAGCAAGTTAATTTGTATAAGGAAATTGTCTATAACGAAGCTTTAGCCACCAAAATGGCTGATGATCTTGATCTAAACTATGGTGTATTTGGTGAGTTTGCACTGAAAAAACTAAAGTTAGCTATTGATTTGGAGAAATCTACAATTCTTGCTGAGATTACTCTGGACAGTCCTGATATAGAAAGTGAGATTGTGAGGCGGGTAGGTGAATTTTCGTTGCACCGTTCATTTGATGCGGCTTATCGTAAATTGAATAATGCTTTAATTTCACTAAACGAACAAATAGATTTTCTTGAGATTAATAAAAATGATCTTAACCCCTGTGCAATCGAGTGGTTTAATATACTTGAACGCGCTAAACAGAACTTATTGAATCCACATAACTATCCAGCGCAGGTTAGTTTGCATGAGCTTAATGAGCATGCACAGCAATGTAAACAATTATTGAAACAGGGTAGGTTTTACCATAAATTAATCGATTTTCATGTTCATATAACGAGCATGATTGACTATTTAAAAAACTATCCATCAGAAACAAACAACGAAAAAATCAGTGAACTGACTAGTTTGCGCAACCTATTATCATTTGATACAGAGATTCCTGCTTTGCAGCGCATCAATCGTGTGAAGAGCCGAATGTCTAGTAGTGAATGTCAGACTATTTTAGAAAGAAGTTCTGATAATGTATTTATTTATTACTTAAGGAAATTGCTTTCTATGCTTGGGTTAAATTGGACAAATAAAGAAGAAAAAGCAATGATTGTTTTGAAAAATAGTCTGAATAATGTTGATGTTGTTGATTCTGTTGATACTCATGATGATGGATTTGAAGAACAATCAGACTCTATGCGGCCAACACATTAAGATGAAAAGCTATCTTAGATAGGGCGTGTTGACAATTCATTCTCCTGTCTACGTGCCGCGACTTGTGTATAGCGTCGGGAGATAGGTAACACCAATTTTAATACCAAGAGAGGCATGCCTGTCAGTGGACGAAAACTGTATCGACTAAGTAGCACTTGTCCACGTGGCTTGCTCTAAAGACTGATTGACAAGTCTCGGAATCTACACAGCAGCAGGGTATATCACTAGTGTCTGAGCGTTTACTCGCCGTTATAGTCGGCTATTAACGGCTCCTAGCTAGATATTTTTTTAAAAAATAGAAGTAACCTGCTTTGAATTTCAATACAATAGGCTTTTCATTCAAGTTAGATCAAGTATGTTCAAACCGTTAGCGCTTTACATGGGTCTACGTTATACCCGCTCAAAGAAAAAGAATCATTTTATATCATTTATTTCCTTAAGTTCTATGCTTGGAATTGGCTTGGGGGTTATGGTACTAATTACTGTGCTTTCAGTGATGAATGGTTTTGATGAAGAAATTCATAAACGATTTTTTGGAATGGCACCAGAAATTACGATAGGCGGAGTTAATGGGAGATTATCGAATTGGCAAGATATTGCCGATCAATTACAAGCCTATCCAAATGTGATTGCTTCCGCGCCCTATGTTGCTGGACAAGGTTTAGTTACTTTTGATGGCCAAGTTGTTCCATTAGTCTTATCTGGCGTGTTACCCGATGCTGAAAAGCAGCTCACTCATCTTCAGGATAAGTTGCTGGTTGGCAGTATAGCTAATTTAAAAAACTTCGGTATTATTTTAGGACGAAATTTGGCTGATAATTTAGGAGTGATTGTTGGTGATAAAGTAACCATTATGATTCCTCAAGCCTCGGTTACTCCTGCTGGCATGGTCCCTAGGTTTAAACGTTTTACGGTAACAGGTATTTTTTCTGCAGGTACTGGCTTTAATTTTGATACCAAGCTTGCCTTTATTAACATCACTGATGCACAAAAATTATTTCAATTGAAACAAGATGTTACGGGGTTAAAACTAAAAATATCAGACGTTTATCAAGCTCCACAGTTATCACAAGAATTAGCAACAAGATTTGGTGATGAATATAATATTGGTAACTGGACAGATGATTTTGGTTCTTTTTTCCAGGCTATTAAGATGGAGAAAACGATGATGTTTTTGATCTTAATGTTAATTATTGCTGTTGCTGCGTTCAACCTTGTGTCATCGTTGGTTATGGTCGTTAATGATAAACAAGCTGAAATAGCAATTATGCGCACGATAGGAGCAACACCAACAACTATTTTATGGATTTTTATTGTACAGGGTATGATGGTTGGTTTAATTGGAACACTATTAGGGTTGGTTGGTGGCGTGATAGTGTCATTAAATGCAACTGCAATTGTTAACCATTTACAGTCTTTATTTGATATCAATTTATTATCGTCTAATATTTATTTTGTCAATTTTCTTCCCTCAAAAATAATATTCAAGGACTTATGGCAGGTCTCTTTAATTGCCATTGTCATGAGTTTTTTAGCAACCATTTATCCTTCATGGCGAGCTTCACGAACGGTTATTGCGGAGGCATTGCATTATGAGTGATGTTATTATTAATTGTAGTAATTTATGTAAGTCATACCGTGACGGTCATGTTGCTGTTGATGTTTTAAAAGGTATTGATTTAACTATTCAATCAGGTGAGCGAATTGCAATTGTTGGTCCTTCTGGGTCAGGAAAAAGTACTTTGCTGCATTTACTAGGTGGTTTAGATATTCCTAGTTCAGGAATGGTGACAATTCATGGAATGAGTTGGCAACAATTTTCTGAGAAAAAACGTTGCCAGCTACGCAATACTGAGCTTGGTTTTATTTATCAGTTCCACCATCTGTTACCAGAATTTTCAGCTTTAGAAAATGTTGCTATGCCACTGTTATTGGCTAATTGTACTGTTGACGATGCAGTTGAGCAAGCTAGTGCTATGTTGCAAAAGGTGGGTTTAGCAGCACGAGAACAGCACAAGCCTTCACAGTTATCGGGTGGTGAACGGCAACGAGTTGCGATTGCACGGGCTTTAATTCATCAACCTAAATGCATGCTGGCAGACGAGCCAACCGGTAATTTAGATCAACATTCAGCGCATAAGATTTTTGAGCTAATGCTAGAGTTAAACGCACAGTTAAAGACAGCATTGGTGATAGTGACTCATGATATTCAATTGGCTCAATGCATGGATAGACTAATTAATCTACAAAGCGGTTTTTTAACAACACAAACTAGGTCGTGTTGACAATTCATCCTTCCGCCTAGGTGCTGCGACTTCGCGGCATCCAGGAAATGGCCAAGTCAAAGATGAAGCTGATTCATTGCCCTAATCTGTTGATTAATCATAGCAAACTCATCATATAACGATTCTAATATCAAGTATAAAACGAGTTTGCAATCGCTAGACTGATGCTCAGTGATGAGCTGTGGTCTAAACTGAAGGAGATCATGCTACAACATCAAATAGATGACAAGTCTAATTTTCGCATGATGGTTGAGGCAATCTTATATCGCATGCCTGTTGGCTGCCCTTGGCGAGACCTACCCATAGAGTTCGGATGTTGAAATTCTGTTGATCAACAATTAAGAAAGCAGCTGACATGATCTTGGTCATGTTCTGGAGTTGTTAGCCAATCTTAAAGGTTGACTAACAAACGTCAGAATGTTTCGCCAATACGTCTATCACTAAAAGTTGGCATGTCCTGGTGTACGAGGAAAAGGAATCACATCACGTACGTTATTAATACCTGTTATATAGCTGATAAGACGTTCAAAACCCAGACCAAATCCAGCATGAGGAACACTACCATAGCGGCGTAAATCTCGGTACCATTGGTAATGCTGTTTATTCAAGTGGTTGTCATCCATGCGTTGATCTAATATATCTAAACGTTCCTCACGTTCACTGCCACCGATAATTTCACCAATACCAGGCGCTAAGACATCCATTGCGGCAACAGTACGACCATCGTCATTTAACCGCATGTAAAAGCCTTTGATGGCTTGTGGATAGTCAGTAAGAATGACTGGCTTTTTGCATAGCTGTTCGGCAAGGTAGCGTTCATGTTCAGATTGCAAGTCTAGGCCCCAATGTACTGGAAAATCAAAGGTTACATTTGCTTTCTGTAAGGCAGCTATTGCATCTGTATAAGTCATTAATTCAAAATCGCACATAACGATATGTTCTAAACGTTGAATACAACCTGGTGCTACAAATTGTTCGAAGAAAGCCATATCATCGGCACGTTCATCCAAGATTGTTTTACATAAGTAACGTAGCATGGATTGGCTGAGCTGACAAATATCAGCTAATTCAGCAAATGCTATTTCCGGTTCAACCATCCAAAACTCAGCAAGATGTCGACTTGTATTAGAGTTTTCAGCACGAAAAGTCGGGCCAAACGTATAAACTTTAGACATGGCCAGGCAGTATGCTTCAACGTTAAGTTGTCCTGATACAGTCAGGAATGTTTCTTGACCAAAGAAGTCTTGGCTAAAGTCTATGTCTCCGTTCGAATTTTTAGGCATACGCAATAAGTCAAGGGTACTTACGCGGAACATTTCTCCAGCGCCCTCACAATCACTAGCTGTAATGATGGGGGTGTGGATCCAAAAGAAGCCTCGTTCGTCAAAAAAACGATGGATGGCTTGTGATAAACAATGACGAACTCTGGTGACTGCGCTGATAGTATTGGAACGAGGGCGTAAATGAGCAATATCACGTAAAAACTCGAGGGAATGTCGTTTGGCTTGCATGGGATAGGTATCTGGATTATCAACCCAACCAATCACTTGGATTGATTCTGCTTGTATTTCGAACCGTTGCCCCTTGCCTAGCGATTCAATTAATCGCCCTGATGCTATCAAAGCACATCCTGTCGTTAATTTAAGAATTTCATCTTGATAATTTATCAGAGCATCGGTTGCCACTATTTGTATGGGTGCAAAACAGGAGCCGTCATGTAAACTAATAAAAGACAAGCCAGTTTTGGAATCGCGACGAGTTTTCATCCATCCGCGAACGGTAACGGATTGATCTGTATTAATTTGGCCTTCTAAGCATTGTTTTATTGTATAGACTTCTGTCATCATGTGCTCCAAAATCGGTTACCAGTGTTACTACGATTAATCGCGATAATACACTAAAGAAAATCTGCCTGGGAATAGTATGTACCGACAATTTCTATTACTTTTGATACTCATCTGGCCTGTTGTTACCATCGCTTATGATACAGAACTACGGTTGTATCGTCCTTACACGCTAAGCGATAAACAACCAAGATTAGAAATTATTGAGCGCGTTGCTGGAGAATGCTGGTTGCAATCACAGATAGTCGTTCGTGAAGACGCTTGGCAATGCAAGCATGCAGAAAAAATTTATGATCCATGTTTTATCAACCCATATGCTTCTGCTTTTAAATTAATTTGTCCAAACTCTCCATGGTCTAATTCAGCAATTGAACTGACAACAAGATTACCGTTAATTAGCAATTCGAATGACAGTTTAGATATGTCAACTCATCTACCTTGGGCAGTTGAGTTAATTGACAAGACAACCTGTAAGGCTGTCGAACAATCGGCATCTCCGCAAAAAAAAGATGTGCTTTATAGCTGTGATGATGGCAGTGTACTAACGGGACATTTACAGCGCTGTTCGGCTAACTGGAAAATTTTACAATCGAAAGAAGATACTCTGTCTGTCGTAGGTATTCGTCAAGCATGGTTTTAAAACAATTTTACATCGCTTGTTATACAGCAATGAGACTGGTCGTTCAGCTTGTATCTCGGATTCCGTACCTGATTTTATGAATAAACAGCCCAGTATCTATTTCCTAAGCAGAGCAAGATAACTTTTTGCCTTTCATTTAAATTCAGAATTACCTTAATATCTTCGCCGGCGCAGAGTTCATGAATGCCTGTGAAGCACGAAAAGACCCATTTTGCTGTTGGGTTTTGTGTAGGTTTATTCTTCATATCAGGAAAAAGCATCTCTTTTTCACGAGGTCTGGCTCTTATTGTCCTTGCTCCTGAAGAGATTGTATTGTCTCTGCCACATATAGCGCAGCATCGGCAACCAGATAACGACTTTTTGAGCAGCTTTTAAACTACTTACATGTGATTTAACAAGTTTTTTAAAGCCTTCGCTGTCATTGGTATTTCCACTGCATGCCTGCATATAAACTGGAATGCCTGCTTGATTGTGTCACTAGAGTAATAAAAGATGGTCAATAGATTTTGATGTGCAATCTTGTAGGTTCACTTTTCTTTCACTAAAAGTGAGTAATAGATCGAAATTAGGGTTCCAGGTCAACTTTTTTTGATGAATTTTACTGAAATTCAAAATTCAGGTGCGGAATGAGAGTTGTATACTCGGCATGATGTCATTGTCTAATGGGGGTCTTACCAGCCGATAAACAAATTTAAGGATGGCGTAGAAAAAAGAAGGGATGGATGCTGTTATCAGTAATAATCAGTTGCTGATTGGATGTTTAAGTTGGATCAGTAGGAGGCCATCTGCAATTGGCAATAAGCTTTTATGAATACGTTGATCACGTTTTATAAAAGCATTTAATTTGCGGATTTCTCGTGTTTGAGCGCTTTTATCAAGCTCATCTATCACGGTACCTTCCCATAGAACATTATCAATTGCAATCATGCCTTGAGGTGTCACTAGCTGTAGAGCTAATTCATAATAATTAAGATAATTAGTTTTATCAGCATCTATGAAAATAAAATCGAACGATTGTTGATGGTGAGTTTTTACTAGTTCAGTCATGGTTTGTAATGCAGGGGCAAGCCGCAATTCAATTTTATGTGCTTGTTGTGCTTGTTGCCAGAAAAAATCAGTTTTAGCTGTCCATTGAGTATTGATATCACAAGTAATCAATCTACCGTCTTCTGGTAAAGCTAAGGCCATGGCTAGAGCACTATAACCAGCAAAAGTACCTAATTCTAAAATTTTTTTTGCTTGGATCAGCCGAATAAGAAATTGCATAAATTGTGCTTGCTCAGGAGCAATCTGCATTCCAGCGAGCGGATGGTTTGCGATATCTTCACGTAGCGCTTGAAGCACAGGATGCTCATCAAGGGAGACATCAAGTAAGTAATGGTACAACGCAGGAGATAGATTTAAGTGTTTCATTCTTATCCTTACACTAATTTTTCTTCAGCAAGAGCATCGGCAATGTCACTGACTGGACGATTTTCATTCAATGAACGTGAAAAAATATCTAATAAGGTTTCTTTGATGGTGTCAATTTTTTGCTGTACTAACGAATGGGGGGTTTGTAGATATTGGTTAGCTGCAAAAATCACTCCTCCTGCATTGATAACGTAATCAGGGGCATATAGGATACCCTTTTCATGTAAAAAACGACCAATATGATGATCAGACAATTGGTTATTTGCTCCTCCAGCAATAATTTTTGTCTGTAGTTCATGGATGGTCTGGTCGTTAATAACTCCACCTAGGGCACAGGGAGCAAATACATCACAAGGAACCTTGTGTATGGTATTAACGTCGACCACTGTAGCAGCAAACTCGATTGACGCACGCTGAGTGAGTTGGGGATCGAGGTCTGCAACGGTTAGCTTAACGCCTTCATGAAATAAATAGTTTGCTAATGCATAGCCAACATGGCCTAATCCTTGAATAGCAACATGCAAGCCTTGCAATATATTTTTTTCTAATTTAAATAATACGGCTGCTTGTATGCCACGTAAGACTCCCTTGGCCGTGTATGGTGATGGATCACCTTGGTAGCATGAAAGACTAGCAACATGGGGCGTGTGTTGAGCAATAATATCCATATCAGCTAATACTGTTCCGCTATCGAGAGCTGTGATGTAGCGACCTTGGAGGCTGTGAATAAACTCGCCAAAAAGATGGAAATAAGCCTTACGATCATAGGGATGAGATGGTTGAATAATCACTGCTTTGCCTCCACCGATGGGTAGATTAGCTAACGCTGATTTATAGCTCATTCCTCGGGCTAAGCGCATGGCGTCAACTATTGCGCTGGTTGTGTTGGGATAGGGAATGAAGCGACAGCCACCTAATGCGGGCCCAAGCTTTGTGTTGTGAATTGCGATAATAGCTTGCATCCCGGTGTTTTTATCAACTTTGATATGAAGGTCACTGAAACCATGGTCTAAGGCAAACCTAAAAGGGTCAGTTGTAGTGGCATTGAATGTTGCATCGTTAGTAAGTCTCATCACACTAGCTCTCTTGGCATCTTTGGCTGAAAGAAATAAAAAATAATACAGTATGTATATTCATTAAATGGAATCATGCTTTATCAAAAGCATTCATGTTTTAATCAATGCAGTATAGTAGTGCAAGACTTGATTTTTATAAAATTTTTTTTAAGTTTTCGATCATTCTTTTAGCCTTGTGTAGGTTTCTCAGCAAATCTAATATAATGTTCAGGGGCAATTATGTTAGCATTATTTTATTTGTCTACTAGAATTTGTGTTTATGACAGTCGTATTGGTTTTATTTTTTTATAATGATCTAATTAATAACCAATTCATCCAACACAGCATCTAACTTATTTTGAGGAATAACTTGTCAATTACCGAGAGAATAATAGCTCACCGTGGCGCATCAGCGTATTCACCAGAAAATACCTTGGCTGCATTTGCTAAGGCCGGTGCTATGGGTTGTCCTGTTGTAGAGTTTGATGTCATGTTAAGTGCTGATTTGCAACCGTTTGTGTTCCATGATGATGCCTTGTCAAGGACCACTGGTGCTCGAGGAGAGTTTAGTTCTGCCACAGCTGCGTTTATTAGTAGGTTAAGTGCTGGTTCATGGTTTGCCGATATTTATCATAATGAAAAGATACCGACTTTGCATGAGACCATTCAGTTACTGACTGCTAAGAATATGCAAGCAAATATCGAAATTAAGCCAGTCAATGGAATGATAGAGCAGACGGTATCGATCATATTAGGAGAAATACTCCGCTATTGGCCTTATGATAAACCGCTACCGTTGGTATCTAGCTTTGATGTGAATGCTCTTAAATTATGTCGTAGCATTGCTCCTGAAATGCCTCTTGGCTTATTGTTAGATGCTTGGCAAGACAATTGGTTATCAGTTGCAAAGCAATTATCTTGTTTTTCTGTACATATCAATCAAAGGGTGCTTAATGCAAGACGTGTTAGTTTAGTCAAAGCAACTAAGCATAAGCTTTTTGCCTATACAGTGAATCATAAACGACGGGCTAATCAACTATTGAGCTGGGGGGTCGATGCTATCTTTAGCGACTACCCTGACTTATTGGCATAAATCATGGGAGCGGGGTCACGAGGTTAGGGCCTGAACGCTACCGTCATAATTTTGCACAATCATAATTTTCCCAGTCTAAAATACTATCTCTGATGGAGTCGACTTTAGCCATTTATCCCAGGTCCGTTCGTCCTCAGGAAGGGCTTAAGTGCCTTTTTTCTATATTAATTTGAGGGGATCAGTGAGGCCAATACGATGACTTCTATATATTTCAAAGAGATAAAAAATATTTTCACTGCTTTAGTCATTATTTTGCTTAACTGAATAGGATATACTTGCTAGGATTCAATAATTAACGGTTAAACTTATCGGCATAAGATTAGCTATTCGACTGAATAATGTGTTTATTGATGGTTATTTTTGAGATAGGTGATAGCGAATCAAGCGAAATTTGTAAAGCCTAAAAATATCATTTGTAGAAATGAGATTAATGTTTTGATTAAGTCTATCGATAAAATTAAAATTATTTTGTTGTTAACTTGAGTTTTTCGTAAGTTCTGCAAAGCTTAAATAGATTTAGCGGAGAATTAAACTGATGCATGATGGTGCAGTATATTACACGATTTTTCTAATTTTTGGCGGCGCTGCGGTATTGTCAACCTTTGTCCTCTACACTAAACAATCATTGTTAGTTGCATATATTTTGCTTGGTGCAGCTTTGGGGCCCTGGGGACTAAAGTTGGTTCCAGATTTGGCTGCTGTTCAGCAAGTTGGTGATATGGGAATTGTTTTTCTTCTTTTTTTATTAGGCTTGCATTTACAACCACAAAATTTAGTACATATGCTGCGCAAGGTTACTTGGATTGCCTTATTTAGTTCTGTTGTGTTTGCCTTGATTGCTTATTGGATAGGACGCTGGTTTGGCTTAAATAATGCTGAATCCTGGGTATTGGGAGCGGCAATGATGTTTTCCAGTACAATTATTGGATTAAAATTACTTCCTACAACTATTCTTCACCATCAGCATACGGGTGAAGTTATGATTTCTGTTCTGCTGATGCAAGATCTCATCGCCATTGTGGTATTAATTATGATCAATGGAGCCCAAGAAGGAGGCAGCTTATCTTGGAATGATTTGGTACTGGTGGGAATTGCGCTCCCCGCTTTAATTTTATTTGCGTTTATAGTTGAGCGTTATATTTTAGTTAAGTTGTTGGCCCGTTTTGATAGGACGCAAGAATATGTCTTTTTATTATCCATTGGTTGGTGTTTGGGTTTATCAATGATTGCTCAACAATTAGGTTTATCAGAGGATATAGGAGCTTTCGTTGCTGGGGTTACCTTAGCAGCAAGTCCCATTTCATTATTTATTGCTGAAAGTCTTAAACCGTTAAGAGATTTTTTTCTAGTCATGTTTTTTTTCTCGGTTGGTGCAACCTTTAATTTTGCTTCTGCTGCCCAAGTAGTTATTCCTGCTGTTATTTTAGCTGTACTGATGTTAGTGCTTAAGCCATTGACCTTTTATCTGCTATTGACTAAAGCTGGAGAAAAAAAAGCAATAGCCAAAGAAGTTGGTTTCCGTTTAGGGCAGGGAAGTGAATTTTCATTACTGGTTGCGAGTATTGCACTTAGTAGTCAGTTGATATCAGATGCAGCATTTAATTTGATACAGGCAACCACTATATTAACATTTATTGTTTCTTCTTATGTAGTTGTCTTATGTTACCCAACACCGATGTCTCTCACTGAAAAAATGCGTAAAGACTAATAAATTCATTGAGTGATTACCTGATTAATCAAAGCAAGTAGGAGCCAATTATGAAACTAATGGTTATTGTTTTTTGTATATTAGCAGAACGATTTTTAGCGAATACACGTACATGTCAGCGCTTTCACTGGTTCTTTTCGTACAATCAAACCCTATCGAGTCGTTTTAGCCATTCACCACTCATGAATAATTCTTGGCTGAAAATTATTTGTCTTTGTTTACCTTTGGTAGGGTTAGTTGGCATATTACTCACTATTTTTCACCATATATTGTTTGGTTTTATATATTTAGTGGTCAACTTAATGGTGTTTTTTTATTGCCTCGGTCCAGATAATGCCTTTTATCCGTTGAAAAAAAATACGGATGATGAAACCTTGCAACAGACGGTTGGTAATTATTTAGCGCAGGTGAATAGCCAATTATTTGCCGTCATTTTTTGGTACATGGCTTTGGGCCCGATGGCCGTTTTATTGTACCGTTTAGTGACGCTTTGCCAACAAGATAAGTCACTACATGGTCAGGCGGTACAGTTAACTGGTATTCTTGATTGGATTCCAGCGAGAATAACGTCACTACTTTATTTATTAGCAGGAAATTTCCAGGCAGGAATTCATTATTTTTTGAATATGTTTTTTACACACCCGCAAAATAATGCTTTAATGCTCAGTGAGTGCGGCTCATTGGCTGTTGCTTACGGTGAGCAGGTATTAATGCCGCAGGCAGAAATATTAGTTGAACATGCAGTTGTTATATGGATAGTTTTGCTTGCTTTTTTTAATGTGTCTGTTTTGTTTTAATGCAATTTATTAATATATAGCCATATTTTTTTTATGATTAGTGAACGAAGAGGTTAAGTATTATGAGGTTACGCTTTTTAATGATAAGTGGTTGCTGCATGTTTTTACTGATCGCTTGTGCTCCGCGTGGCTTATTTAGCGTCAGTAGTCAACGAACAGATGACCTGATTTACAAAAAAGAAATATCGTCCGATTCAAGCCGCGTTGATTGTACAAAATGTATAACAGCGGATAGTTGTAAAGCGACCGATTTCTTTAAAGGTGATAAAAATATTGCTACTCAGTTGAATTCTCATCATGATCCACTACAATGCCCTAAAAAGGCCTGCAAGTGTCTTCCAAAAATCAAGTAGTCACATATATAAGGGTAGTCGATCACCTATCGGTTACTATGATTTGCTGTTAAAAGTCTTTAAAGACGGAGAAAATCCATGGCTAATATGAATGATATCGATCCAGCTGAAACCAGAGAGTGGTTAGATGCTTTAGAAGCTGTTGTTATGCAAGATGGTAATGAGCGTGCAGCATTTCTACTGCGGGAATTGTTGAATAAAGCAAATACAGAGGGCATTCAACTGGTATCGACGATACACACGCCTTATTGCAATACTATTAAAGTGCATGAAGAAAAACAAATACCAGCTGATGAAGGTATGGGAAAGCGTATTGATGCTCTCATTCGTTGGAATGCTGTAGCTATGGTTTTACGGGCAGGAAAATATGCACCTGAATTAGGAGGGCATATCGCTAGTTATGCTTCGGCATCTACTCTCTATGAGGTGGGTTTTAATCATTTTTTTAAAGGTCCTAACAAAGTCCATGGTGGTGATTTAATTTATACACAAGGACATTCTGCTCCAGGTATTTATGCTAGGGCCTTTCTAGAAGGTCGACTCACGGATTTACAATTAGATAACTTCCGGCAAGAGGTTGAGGTTGATGGCTTATCGTCTTATCCTCATCCATGGCTGATGAATGATTTTTGGCAGTTTCCGACCGTGTCTATGGGCTTGGGTCCTCTACAAGCAATCTATCAAGCCCGATTTCTTAAGTACCTCGAGAATCGCAATATACTGCATGCAGATGGCCGCAAAGTTTGGGCTTTTCTTGGCGATGGAGAAATGGATGAGCCTGAGTCCCTTGGTGCGTTATCTATTGCAGCACGAGAAAAATTAGATAATCTTATTTTTGTAGTTAATTGTAATTTACAACGCCTTGATGGTCCGGTGCGCGGTAATGGAAAAATAATACAAGAACTGGAAGGTGTATTTCGCGGCGCTGGTTGGAATGTTATCAAAGTGATTTGGGGAAGTCGTTGGGATTCACTCTTTGCTCGTGATAAAAATGGTTTACTGCAAAAGAGAATGGACGAGTGCGTCGATGGTGATTATCAAGGTTATAAAGCTAATGATGGTAGCTATGTTCGTGAGAAATTTTTTGGCCATTCCCCTGAACTAAAGAAAATGGTTGAACATTTATCTGATGAAGACATTTGGCATTTAAATCGTGGTGGTCATGATCCACAAAAGGTGTTTGCTGCTTATGCAAAGGCTATTGAACATACCGGCAGCCCAACGGTCATTCTTGCTAAAACAATCAAAGGGTATGGTATGGGGGCAGCTGGTGAGGGCATGAACATAACGCATCAGCAGAAAAAAATGTCTCTTGAACAGTTGCGTGCTTTCCGTGATCGTTTCAGCATTCCTATTGGTGATGATCAACTAGCCGAAATTCCATTTTATCGTCCTGATGATAATAGCCCTGAAATTCAATATATCAGGAAGCGGCGAGAATCTTTAGGTGGTTATTTACCAGCACGTCAGAGTGAGTTTGCACCATTATTGATTCCTGAGCTCAGTACATTCAGCCCCATTACCAAAAGCTCTGGAGATCGAGAAATTTCTACCACGATGGCTTTTGTACGAATATTATCGGTTTTATTGAAAGATAAATCATTGTGTGATCGAATTGTTCCCATAGTGCCTGATGAATCTCGTACCTTTGGTATGGAAGGTTTTTTCAGGCAAATTGGAATATATTCACCGGTTGGACAGTTATACACGCCGGTTGATCATGGTCAAGTGATGTACTACCGAGAGGCACGAGATGGACAAATTTTAGAAGAAGGAATCAATGAGGCTGGTGCATTTTGTTCATGGATTGCTGCTGCTACGTCGTATAGTACCAATAAATTAGCGATGATACCGTTTTATATTTATTATTCGATGTTTGGCTTTCAGCGAATTGGCGATCTGGCTTGGGCAGCAGGCGATATGCAAGCACGTGGCTTTTTATTGGGTGCAACAGCCGGCCGAACGACTTTAGCTGGTGAAGGGTTACAGCATCAAGATGGTCAAAGTCATTTGATGGCTTCGATGATCCCTAACTGTGTTTCTTATGATCCAACTTATGCTTATGAGCTAGCGGTGATTATCCAAGATGGCCTCAAGCGCATGTACCAAAATAATGAAAGTATTTTCTATTATATTACGTTAATGAATGAAAACTACCACCATCCTGATATGCCTGAAGGCGCAGAAGCAGGCATTCTGAAAGGGATGTATTTGCTACAACCGTCGAATAAACCGGCAAAAAATCATGTACAACTTTTAGGTAGTGGTACTATTTTACGCGAGGCTTTAAAAGCAGCTCAAATGCTTAGCGATGATTTTTCTGTGACTGCCGATGTGTGGAGCGTGACTAGTTTTAATGAATTAGCACGTGATGGGCGTGATGTAGAGCGGTTTAATCGTCTACACCCAGAGCAACCACAAAAGCAATCTTATGTACAGCAACAGTTGAATTCCACCAATGGACCAATCATTGCGGTTAGTGATTATATACGTATGTATGCCGATCAAATACGACCTTATCTATCTAAACCTTATGTTACGCTTGGCACCGATGGTTATGGTCGTAGCGATACGCGTGCAAAATTGCGTCATTTCTTTGAAGTTGATGCAAAATTTATTGTATTAGCTGCGTTAAATGCATTAGCTGATCAAGGGGCAATAGCCAAATCTGTGGTAGCAGAAGCGATCAAACGCTATCAAATAGACCAAGAAAAAATTAATCCAGCTACGCATTAATTAAGAAAGGCTAACGTTCGACTGGTGGTTTTAATGTATTTTTCTGCCAGTTGCTCCTGCAGCAGCTAATAACTTTACCCATAGAACTCATGGCGAGGATAACATTATGGCAGACCAAAAAAATATTACAGTGCCTGATATAGGTGGGGCTTCTGGAGTTGATGTGATTGAAATCCTTGTTAATGTTGGGGATGAGATTGCAATAGATACCCCATTAGTGACCTTGGAGTCCGATAAAGCTAGTATGGAAATACCATCACCGGCAGCAGGTATAATTCGTAGTTTGCATGTAAAGTTAGGAGATAAAATTTCACAAGGTGATTTACTACTGACTGTCGATGCAAATAATCAAGAACTTTCAGATATAACGACGAAGATCATTGATGAATCCACCATGGATCTGAAAGAACAATCTGTTCATCAAAATATCCCTGTACAGCATTTATCAATTCCAGACCAACCATCAGTGGAGCAGAGTAGCGAGCTATCTGATAAAATTGGTTCGTCAGAATTCATCGCAGCTGGGCCTGCTGTGCGTCGCTTAGCGAGAGAGTTCGGTATTAATCTTCATGAGGTTATTGGTACTGGTCGAAAATCTCGGATCAGTAAAGAAGATGTGCAGCAATATGTTAAATCAAGGTTACAACAGCCGAATCACTCTGGTATTGCTCTGCCAACCGCTGCAACGATTGATTTTAGCCTGTTTGGAAATATAGACATCAAGCCGCTCACTAAAATCAAAAAAATTACAGGTATTAATGTTCATCGCTCTTGGGTAACCATACCCCATGTAACTCAATTTGATGAAGCAGATATCACTGAACTAGAGCAGTTTCGCAAAGAACAACTGACGGCGGGACGTGATTCAAGCATTAAGTTAACAATCTTAGCCTTTGTGTGCAAAGTGGTGAGTAAGGCGTTACTAGAATATCCTCAGTTTAACACGTCTCTTGATGCGAGTGGTGAGAATCTTATTTACAAACATTACGTCAACATTGGTGTTGCGGTCGAAACTAGTAATGGCTTAGTGGTTCCAGTAATAAAAAATGTCAATAATTTATCCATTAATGACATTGCTAAAGAAATGGCTCGGTTGAGTAGTAAAGCACGAGAGAAAGGACTCATGCCTAATGATATGAATGGCGGTTCGATGACAATCTCAAGCTTGGGTGGCATAGGAGGTACTGCATTCACACCGATCGTCAATAGCCCCGAAGTTGCAATTTTAGGATTATCTCGTAGTGCTATCAAGCCTATTTATGATAATGGTGAATTTAAGCCACGTCTAATACTACCTTTATCATTGTCCTACGATCATCGAGTGATTGATGGAGCTGAGGCAGCCAGATTTACTCGCTATATCGCTGAGCATCTCTGTGATATACGGCGTCTTCTTTTATAATAGATGCTCTATTAGCATTGTAAACATAGTATCGAATCGTTTAAGAGGTTTATCATGACAAAAAATATTAAAGCTGATGTAGTCGTCATTGGTAGCGGTCCAGGTGGTTATACGGCTGCTTTTCGTGCTGCTGATTTAGGTAAGCAAGTTGTATTAATTGAACGTTTTCCTCGTTTGGGTGGAGTCTGCTTAAATGTTGGCTGTATTCCTTCGAAAGCTTTATTGCATGTAGCAAAAGTAATTGATGAAGCGCAAGAAATGGATGCTCATGGTGTCACTTTCAATAAGCCTATCGTCGATAGTTCTAAACTGTTGGCTTGGAAAAATTCAGTGGTTACAAAATTAACCGGTGGTCTTAATGCATTGGCCAAACAACGCAAAGTGCAAATTATTACTGGGGTTGCCGAGTTTACTAATCAACATCAATTGAGTGTTAAGAGCCAGCATGAGCAACTCTTTGTTGATTTTGATCATGCAATCATTGCTGTAGGGAGTGAATCGGTAAATCTGCCATTTATTCCTGAGGATAAACGCATTTTTAGCTCAACTGGCGCTCTTGAATTAGCTGATATTAAAGGTAGTTTGCTTGTATTAGGTGGTGGCATTATCGGTTTGGAAATGGCTACGGTCTATGCCTCGTTAGGCGTTGATGTGACCGTTGTTGAGTTTATGGATCAGCTTATACCTGGTGCAGATACAGATTTGGTTAATGTATTACAAAAACATCTCAGTAAGAAAGGAATTAAATGTTTACTGAAAACAAAAGTCACGGCTATGGAGGCGAAACCAGATGCAATATACGTTGCGATGGATGGTGAACACGCTACAGAAACGCCTATACCTTACCAACAAGTATTAGTTGCCGTAGGTCGTAAGCCCAATGGTGCACAACTTGCTCTTGATAGAGCTGGAGTAAGGGTAGACGATCGTGGCTTCATTACTGTTGATAAACAAATGCGCACTAATATCAATCATATTTTTGCTATCGGTGATGTCGTTGGACAACCAATGCTTGCTCATAAAGCTATTCCTGAAGGTAAAGTCGCTGCAGAAGTCATTTGTGGAATGAAGCATTATTTTGATCCTAAGTGCATAGCAAGTGTTGCCTATACTGATCCAGAAATTGCATGGGTTGGACTGACCGAAAAAGAAGCTAAAAGCAAAAACATTACTTATGAAAAAGTCTCTTTTCCCTGGGTGGCTAGTGGACGAGCACTCAGTATGGGACGAGAAGAGGGTATGACCAAATTACTATTTTGCCCTCAGAGCAAGCGTATACTTGGGGCAGGGATAGTCGGTGTCAATGCTGGTGATTTGATTGCAGAAGCAGCATTAGCGATTGAAATGGAATGCGATGTAGAAGATATTGCTTTAACAATCCATCCTCATCCAACCGTATCTGAAACTATCGCTCAGGCAGCAGAAATATTCGAAGGTACGATTACCGATTTGTATATGCCTAAAAAGAAAAAGTGATAAAGGGTGATTAACTAGATCTAATGAAGGCAGTCTTGCCTTCATTGATGGCAACAACGTAATGTCTTTGATGTTTGTATTGTTGCTAAGGTAACCATGGTGAGTTTTTTACAAGGTTATATGGCATTCAATACATAACATCAGTCATATTGGATAAGAATTCGCTTAAATGTTTTCTTTCATGTTCTTTCGCTAGATAATCTCGTAATCGTTGCAGCGCTTGTTGGTAATCAATAAGACTTAAAACGCCACGCATAAGCTCAAATCTCAAATAGACACAGTAAGTATTTAACACATCTGTTTCGCAATAATCACGAATGCCTTTAATATTTCCACTCAGATACTCTTGCCAAACTCTACTGCCATCCATACCCATTTTCCCAGGAAATGACAGCATGGTTGCAATATCATCGAGAGGTGCGACGGCTTTGTTTTGATAACCCGCTAATACATCCATCAAATCTAGATGACGATAATGAAAACGGTTTAAATAATTATTCCAGCGAAAGCTTTGTTGATTGTCTCCATATTCCCAATAAGTAGGCGCACTAATGCCATGAAGCAGAGCACGATAATGTAACACCGGAAGGTCAAAGCCACTGCCATTCCAACTGACTAAGGTTGGTAAATGTTTATCGATGCCACCAAAAAACCGACTAATTAATTCTGCTTCATTGGATTGTTCATCACCCAAAGTCCATACTTTTAATTGCTTAGGGCTCGCCAGCACCAAAGAAATAGCGATTACTTTTTGTAAATAATGTGGTAAAAATTCATTGCCACTCTTCGCTCGCCTCATAGCAAATAACGCATTTGCAGTATCTTGTTCAGTTAATCCGTCTAAATCATAAAGTTTTTTTGCACTTGCAGTGTCTGGAATAGTTTCTATGTCAAAAACGAGAATAGTCATAATTTTTCTATTGAAAGTTAATCATTGAAAGTAACACAGGCCAGATTCTATTGACAATCATTTGTCTCGAATAAGCTCTGTACTGTCGATATTTAAAAGCATCCTACCGCATAGAGTTTTTTGATAGTTAGAGGAGGTCGGCCATGGGACTGGGGGTTGTTAATGATGATCAATTTTTTCTTGACAGCAGAGCCCGATTGGCTTGTGGATAATTATTTATATAAAGTGTAAAGACGGCTTGACTTTTTATAACAAATAAATTGCAACGCAATGGCCATCGGCCTCGTAGCTCATAGTCGTTTGTGTTTTCAGTGCTCCTTATCCACATTTTTTGTGGATAACTCTGTGAGTATCATTAGCAAGGGCCGATGGCATCAGCGCTTTTGCCATTGTTTATATTTTTTTCAATAACCAGCCTGTTATAGTTTTTACCATGCGGAGCAATTATAAGTGACTTTAACCATGAATAACCGATTAATGATTAACACGGCATGAGCTCAGTGCAAAACTCGTTGGACTGATGCGGTCGTTAGACGAGATCCTCCGAATCGGCAAATAATCAATAAGTCTTTTTATGTCTGCAGTGGAATTAACTTGAAATTGCATTTGCATTATATATAATGCTTTCTTTTGAAACAAAAAAACAAGCCAAAGGCAATTTATCATGTATGCATTAGATTTTCCAAATTTATATCGTAAGTATTCTGTTGATAACTTTGAAGTGATTATAAAAGCGATCAGTATTTATTTTAACGATTGGTTTCAATTGGATGTCTTGAATAATTTGTATGAAGATCAAGATGCAACTGGTAGCTATGAGATCCTATTTAACAAATGTATGCAAAAGCTTGCTGGTTTATACACTGAAAAAGAAGTAGCGATCAAATTATGGAATTGCTTTCAAGATGAACAATCTGATATTAAAAAATATCTACTAGAACATTATATTTTTGTTCCGACAATAGGTGCTCACAGTCAAACAAACCCCAGACAATTATCATTCTTAGAAAAACTAGCTGTGGGGGCCTTGCGAGTAGCAGAGCCTTTAGAAATGTTAGATATTATGCGGGCATTGAATGGTTCAAAAAGATCAGGCGAGGTCAACCCTAGTCGAGGCTTCTTTGCGACGGATACAACGGTTATAAATCTTAAGTTGTTATTACTCCTAAACAAGCATCAGCCCAATGATCAACTGATGTTAAATAACTTAAGAACTAAAAAAACGATCATTATTAATTTAAACAGGGATCTCACAAAAACAGCCAAATGGGGGGTAATTGATTTAAGACAGGAGGGGGTAGCAACGGTTTATTGTGAAAGCCCACTGCTCGAAAGGGAGCGCTCTGAGCTGGAAAACTATTTTGGTCCATGTGCTTATGAAGGTGCGAGAGCTGATAGTGCTGCATCCACCGGTTATGCTGCGTTAGCTTGGTTCGATCTTCGCTTCTATCGATTATATCGTTATGATTTAGATGCGAATTTTTCTACCTTATTAGAAGAGTTTATCTTAAATATTCATGGTCATGATAATCCGGGATTAGCTTACAAATATTTACAGAGCGAAGCTAGGTACTTAACTAACCCAATCAAGCAGATCTTCGAGCATCCTAGGACTGAACTGAGGAATGAAGGCCAATATACGATTGTCAAACCAGGATTCATCGTGCTGCGAATGTCATGGATAGCAAATTTAGGTCGATTAAATGACATGAACTTTTTGCCCGGTGATCTATTGCCTGTGATTAATCATCTTTCAGATCAGATCAAGGATGAAAATCTATTAGATGATTGTATTTATCAAATTCAAAAAACAATGCCCCCATCGTTTGGAATGACTTTGGCCGATCCACGGAAGATCAATACAAAAAATCCCTCAATGTTAACGGTAATCAATCATGAAGTGCGGTTAGTTATACCACAGGTATTAGAATGTCAGCGCTTACGGGAGGTACATATTAGTTACGCAAAGGACGATAATATCGATGGAAGATGGCTCGATCAGTTATGGTTTGATGAGAAGAAAAATAAACAATATCAGGATAATAATAAGGCACAACAACTCTTTTACGGCGCCATGATGGTTCAAACATTGGTTCGTAGTAAAGCTAAAAAAAGGAAGATTACTATCGAGGTACCGGATGACTTTAGATTAGACGCGCAACAATCTCAATTTATCATAAGCACCTTGCAGCAGAACGCCTATGTCACTGAATTTATCGTTAGCAACAATCAGTCATTACAGGCTATACGTGATCAATTACTATCTCTTTTTGCTCGAAATCGTTGGTTAGCTCAAAATAACTATCTTCCACCATTAACGGATCAATATTGGAAAAGAGCTGTTAAGTTTTGGCTAACTTATTTATCAAAAAATACAGTATTAGCGTCAACGAATCAGCACGATGAATTTAAGCGTTGCGTGAAAGAAATGGGTTGTGATGGCTTAAAGACGTTGTTGGCGTTTTTGTGTGATCCTTCCGAGCGTGATTACATTGATAATATTTATGGCAAACGAAGGCCTGCTTTTTACATGGCTTGCTTAGAACACCAGTACCCCAACTATTTGCAAATGTTAAGGGATCATATCAAACAAGGTGGATATTTTCCTTATGGTACGTTGAGTCTTTCATTCGATCGAAAGCATCAGGCTGCATTGCTTGATTTTTTGCAGATTATAAACGAGTCAATCTCTTTTGATAAAATTGTCTTAACCGATTGCTTAAATCATAATTCATCTTTTCGTGAATTCTTATCTCAATTATCTCGACAAGTGCAAGAGAAAAAATGGCTCAATTTAATTGAAATACCAGAACTAGATAATCCAAGACCACTACAACTTGTTCATTTTTCCCAACGCCAGACTTATCTGTTGTTAAACAATATAATTCTCACGAATCGCCGTACTCAGGTTGCAAACAATCAATTAAAGAAAATTGAGGATTGTATGCAGCCTCTCTTACTCAACACCAACGAAGCCAGATCAGCAGCAGATGATTCATCGCTTGTTTCTATGGATACGTCGTCGTCATCTTCAAGCGATGACCAATCAGTATCAGCTGGGATGCAAAGCTGGCCTCTTAATAAAGGTGGCGCTGTTCAGTTGCAATTGCAGCAACAGCAGCAAATTGAACAGAGTCGTCAAGTTCAGCAACAACAGCAAAAATTACAAGCTAAAGCTATCGAGATGGCTTTAATTAACGACTTGGTTACTTACCAGACTATTGATCACCTATTAGGTGATTTTTTAGCAAAACGACAGCAAAGCCTTCCTCAAGAATTATTGGCAAAGACTGCTTTGTTAAAAGGGAATGATAAAACATTACTACAGAATTTATTCCACACTTGGATTAATGCTAATCCAAATGTTTCTGAAGCAAACTATGTTATTCAAGCAATGACTCAAGAAGCAGCAAAAGAGTTATTAATGAATTATAGTCATTTAGCGTCAGGTTTAAACCCAGATAATTTACCCAAAGGCTTTTTTACTCAACGTTCTAAAAATGGACATTTGGTGTTAGGTTATGATCCTGAGCTGTCATATATCTCCTATCCAAATGCACTTACCTTAGATTTGACAGTTCCAAGCGTCTGTATGGATGCATGGAAGGGCAATTTTTATCAGCTAAATCTCGATTATTTTTTAGATAAACTTAAACAAAATAATGGCTCAATAGCCATCGGCCCTGACGACTGGGAATATATTAAGTTATTTGTTCTGTTACAACCCAAAAATTTAACGGATGTAACTGGTGCTGATCAATTCTTCCAAACCCATTTTTGGCTTGAATTATCACCGAAGGACAGAGAAACCATCAAAAAAAATTGGCCTTTATTTATGCAGGTATGGGTCAGTGCAGGAGAGTCTGGTCTTAGACAATTGTTAAGTAATCAACCAGAGATGTTGACTACCGATATTTCTCTGATCCTCTCTTGTTTTTTTAAATTGATACCAGGCCAAAGCCAAGAGATGTATCGGTTCTTATCTGAGCTGATTGATTCTGATGAACAATTACTCAAAGCATTTGGACAAATTTTTTATTCTTATGGTACGAAAGGCCTAACCTTGTTTTGTGTTATTTTAAAGCAATTAGAGACCGATTTAGGCAGCAATTTTTTTGCCGTATTTACGAACTCTGTTCTACGTTCTACGCCATCGTTTAATCAATTTATGACTGTTGATTTTTTTACTGTTATAACGGACATGATCGAGCAGTTAAGAAACAAATCAGCAGAGGCAGTTTTAACAGCATGGACCAAATTAATTCAGTTACATTTTGAAGTTACAAGGCACGGCGATATACAAGGATTATGGCGGGGATTTGCTTATTTTATCGATCAATTAGCGATGGATGCGTTGGTTCTAAAAGGCGATGAATTTAATAAATTACAACCACATAATATGCTAGTATTGATGGATCGAATCCTCACTAGTGTACATCAAATCAAGGAGCCGCTCAGCAAAGAAAGTTTTTTACACAATTTAGCGGCTATAGATCTGACCCATGGAGGTGTTTATTATGCTTTGCAATATGAGCAGTTTAGCCATATTTCTTCTGAGTTAAAGCTGAGTAATTTTGAGTCTGGTCAGCCGACCTACGCGCCCAATCTTAAAGAAATCTATCGCTGGGATCAGCAAATTGATCAGATCATGATGTTGAGAGTCATTGCCTCGCAAGGTAAATTTAATCTTCAGATAAAACAAAAACTAATTGATTGGCTCAATCGTGATAACAGCTGTTTTCGTGATCGTTTGATCTGGCTATTACATAGCGATTATGACACTAATAATTTAGATGATAACCTGTCTATTATGAGTCAGTTAGCGCCTGAAGCTGTTAAGAAGATCGCTAAATGTGTTCATCAGGCGATCTGTAACGTGGGGGACGGCGGATTAAATATTCATTTGCAAGCGTTAATTATCCTTGCTAACCATTGTACTAACAATCCTGACCTATGCCAGATACTTGATGGAGATTTATACGGTATTTTCTTGGAGGCATTGAGTCTATTCATTGTATTACAACCCAAGCAGTCACTCGATAAGTTGATGCATTTTTTTCATGATAATTCGTTGAGTAAGGATAATCATGCCATTTCTAACGTTAGAGATGCCTTTAAATTAGCCACCTTATTTAATGTAATAGCACCTAAGGGTTCACCTACACAATTCCTGACGATGACTAGCGAGTTATTACCCATAGTCAAAGATGAGCTGCATTTATTATGTCAGCAATTATTCTCGATCGATTCTTCTCGTTCAAACCTGACATTGTTATCAGATGCGAACAATTGGCAGGCCTTCCTGAATTGCATTCAGCAGATGAAGCATCATCCAGGGCAGGCGTCTCAACAACGAATCGCATTCATTGGATTATTAAATAATCAAGACATTCATTTTAAGTATTCTAAAAATGGTGATTTTCGTGCACTGGAGGCAGCTGATCTTCATGGTTTAAATGAGCTTAGTTACTTTGTTGATCATCAAGACCGGTTATCGCGTTTCTTGCAGCAACACATTGTTGTACATCGGCAGGGTAGTGTTGCTGATCAATTACAAGGTATAGTAGCTATTCTGAAAAAGCTTCAGTTAAATCGTACTTATCTCAATGAGATTGAGCCATTGCTTTCTATTTTGGAATCGACTAAATCTGATAGTTATTGGAGTGCTGAGTTTTTTCATCAATTATTGTTAACTCTACAGCCTGATACTGATAAAAGCGCCTTTCCCATTTCACTGCTCAAAGTTATTCTTGGCGAAAAAGCTTTAGCGGCTAGGCGAATTGATGATGTTACTGATATGTTTCCAACATCGCTGAACAAACATTTAAAAATTATTTTGCAGTCAAACCAATTTGATCGTAGGCAGCAAGCGATGCTTAGTCAGCTCTGTCTACGCGAATTTGATTGGCAACAAGCAATTATTCTACTACCTGAGATAATTTCTGTTTTGTCTGCAGAACATATTGCCGCTGGTCGTAGCGATGCTCTGGAAATGTTGAGTCAATGTCAGGGGTATCCTAGGTTAGTTTCTAGTTTTAACATTTGTCGTTGGTTGGTAACGCTTTCTGGAGACCCGACATTTTTTGATAAATGGCCGTTAACTGTACAGTTCTGGTTAAATGCACTGAGTAATAATAGTGATTTTTCAAACGCATTGACTTTTATACAAACCATTTATGTGAATGAACCATCTAATCAAAAACGTCTGCTACATATCGTTGCATGGAGCTCATTAGCCCAAAAGCAGCACTATGATAATCAGTTTATTCTAAATATTAAACAATTAATTGAGCAGTTATATCAAATATCAACTAAGCCATTAGAATTATTGGCCCGTTGTTACCCCGGTAAACCATCTCCTGATATGGATGATTTATTCAAATTAATCAACCAATGCAAGCAAGATGAGGTTAATTGGAAGAGGGCAATTGATCGATTTTTACGTTGTCCTTCGGCTTCTATTCCTGCTGATTATGGCCAAATTGGTTTGTTAAGAAGCGATGATTTTGAACGCATGTTAGTAGATACTAGGATTAGTGCAGGCAATAACGATAAGCGTCTTAACGCTGGCTTGGCTGCCCGTACTACCTTTATATTGACTGCTATTAAGCGTTTAGAACAAGGTCAAGATAAAATTTCTAACAATGAATTACCGATTGCTCAAATGAGCCAGGACGAATTGAAACAAGCATTCACCAGCTTATCACACAAGCTGAAGCATGAGTTTACTAATGATTTAGTGCGCGCACAATTATGGGCAGTAGTGTTTGAAGTTATTTATAAAACAACAGCAAAATATCCTCATTTGGCGCAACAGTATGGCTCTATACTTAATGATCTATTTTTAACAGGTGGAACTCGAGTAATCGCTTTATCGACGGGTGAAGGTAAAAGCCATTTTGTAGCAATGCGCGCCGCATGGCATGCTGCAAATGGCATGACAGTTGATGTGCAGACAGCAAAACGTGCACTTGCTGAACGTGAAGTTGCGGATTATCAATCGTTCTTTGCTTACCTTGGCTTTAAAGCAGTGTATATTCATCCGAAATCACAGAAGTCAGAATATATCGATGCCCAGATTCATTATTCAACCTTAGGTGATCTATCACTATTTTTAGATGAACAATCTTATATCGGTCAGTCTATACAAATGAGTAAAGACCAGCGGGTCGCATTATTTGATGAGTTTGATTTTATCTATTTTGATGAGGGGCAAACAACCGCTTACAATTATGCTCGCTCGACAGGCAAAACACCGAAACAAATGACCTGGCTGTATCAGGCAGTTTGTGATTTTTATCAGAATGCTGAACATCTCAAGCAAAGGCAAATAATAGATCAATTTATTTTAAAGAGTTTATCAGAGACTCTTCAGAAAGCAGCCAATGGGAATGACGATAGATTATCGATGATTCGCGTTGTGGCCGGTGACGATTTGCAATTAGTTGAGTGGCTTCAATCGGTACATCAAGCTTATTCTTTAGAGCAAGGCGTACATTTTACTGTCCGTGATGAATATATAGATGTTGGAGAAGAATCTTATCCAATGCAAGAAATTATCCCGTTGTCCACCGATAACCAAAAAATGATAGGTTCAACCTTTACTGCTGGAGTGCAACAACTTCTAGCAATAAGGCTTAATTTAGCAGCCAAAGTCAGCGGACGTGCGCAGAATTATCACATTCATCCTGAAAGTAATATTATCAGTTCTAAATGTGCAGTTGTCCTGATGCAATCGCTATGGTCAACTTGGGAAGGTTTTACTGGAACTATCTCTCCTGCTCAAGCTGAAGCATTACACGTTGACTTTCGTACACAAGTAGTGCGGTTACCAACTAATCAGCGAGAATTAAGATCTTGGCATCAGCCTCTTTTTTTTGATGGTAGTGCTTCTTCTAATTCGTCTATAGATGATCGAATGACTGCGTTAGCAAGCCAGATGTTGCGTTGTCTGGAACAGAAGAAATCAATACTATTGGCTTGCAAACATGATAAACATGTTGATTATTTGAAGCGGATATTGCCGAACTTGTTAGGGGAATATCATAACCATTGTATTTTTTATACGAATGAAGAAAGTCGTTGTTCAGCTGATGTACTAACTGATAAACGTAGACTTGAATCGTGGATGAACGGCGAAAAAAAGAAGGGAATTGCTCTGATTGCTTCTGGCTTTGGTCGAGGTGACAACGTCGAAGTTGAAGCTGTATTCTTAATGGATGTTAAGGACCTTAATGATCAGTTGCAAAAAGGCGGTAGAACAGCTCGTAATGGTCAACCTGGCGAGGTATTTCAATTTTATTTGCGTCATGAGTTACGCAAAGAAGAACAGAAATTAATTGAGAATCTCGGTTCTATCTCATCAGTGAACGAGAGAAATGAGGCCCAAAAGAGGCTTGCTGAGCTGTCAGGAGAATCGGATAAACATTCTCTACAACGCGTATTGTTATTACGTGAATACCTATACAGCTCAGAAAATGCTGTATCACAGCACTATAGATTGGCGATTGGACAACTGTCGCTTCATAATACATCATTGCTGGCCACATTGGATGACCTAACCGCCAGGCATGCTTTTGGGACTTATATTGGCCTAATGCTGAAACAGTTGGATAAAAAATGGGTTGGACTGAATCGAGATGACGTAGCATTACAAGACAAAATTGATTTTATTAACGTCACGATTCCTAAAATCATTGAAAGCATAGTTATCAAATATCAACAACTGTCTAGCAAATGTGAAGCATCGATAATACCTACTGTTCAGCCTATCAAGCAAACTAGCTTGCAATTAGTGGTGCCACAAGGCGAGCAAACCTTGTCAGATGAGCAGTGTGCATTAATAAATATTTGTAAGTTAATGGTTCAAGTTAATATTGACTCATCATTAGCAAATAATGAATTGACACATCACTTATCATATATCGAAGGACGACAACAGTTACAAGCATTATTAGTGCGTATCGCTGACTCCAAGTCTTGGTTAGATATGCATAAAAAGATAGCATTGTTTGCCAAACAAATAAGAGAGAGTTCGCCTGAGTGGCTTCATTTTAAAGAGGGTTATTTAAAGTCTCAGCCTCATCCAGTATGGTTAATCAGGAGTGCTGATGAATCGATGTTAACGTTTTTCAACATCGTTGATAGTTGCTTTATTCCTACGTTGCAAACAGCTGTCGTAAACAAATTAGTCAGCAGTTTAAAAAATAGACTAGAACTTGCGCATAAAATTCCCATATTGAGATATTTGGGTCAATTTTCAATAGAACAGCAACAAGCATGGGGAAATGATTTTATTAATTGTATTGAGCTGGTACAAAAGAGTTGTGGCGATCGACTATCCGTCTTTTGTGCTCATTTTAGCCCTATGAGCTACAGTCATTTTGTCGCCCAGTCTACTTTATTGATGAAAATTCCCGTAGTGACTGACAGTTCCACTGTTCTAGCAACCAAGCAACTCATGCAAGTAGTAAAAAAAGTTCCTGAACAGTGGTTGGCTTTATTCGCCTCCTGGGAAAAAATGGCAAATGTTCAAAGTGATCAAGATAAGCTTCAATTTTTTATAGATTATTGTCGACTTATTGAGGTGAATCCGGGTTTTGTTAGACGGCTCGCCCAATTTAATCTTGATTCTTGGAAAACGTTAGAAGCACAACAACGCCAAGATATCATCGTCAGCTGGAATTTACTGGCACAGCATGCTAACCATCAACAAATCAGCAACATTGATGAGTTGTTGGGCAAATTAAATTCTCAACGCCTAACACTGGTGCTTACTCTGATCACCCAGTTACTACAGCGATGCGCACAACATTCTCCTTTGTATAACCTTATACTTGATTACTGCTATGATGAAAATATTTCAATAGAATGCCTTAAAGCATTAGCGCAGGTATCTCATCCAGCTGCATGTTATCAAAATCTGGGTGCTGACGAATTCTTAGAGCTTATTCGCTCAATTGAATTGATCTATTCAAATGAAAGTCTATCTTCCAACAAGGAGGCATTGGTAGAACTTATTCATCAACTCATGGAACAGTTATCTGGACCACTTGTACACGCTCCTCTGTTATTAAGGCTAATTTTCATAAAAATGCTAACGAGCTTAGGCCGTAACTGTGTTTTTCCTACTCGCCAGTTATTTGCTCATATACTAACCGTATTAAGTCAGTATCCTGAACTACATGATAAAATTGGTAATGACTCGCTAGGTCATTTAATTGATAAATTAGAAAGCCTATTAAGGTGGGCATCAGCAGAACAACATGAGGTGTCTAGCAGATGTGCGACATTTGTAGCTATAATTTCAAAATTTTTAATAAAATATCCCGATGCCCTACAAGACGTATTGGAAGGATTAGAGGCTCATCAGCGCATCGGTTCTCAGGATAGTGAGTTTCTGCGATTAAAATTGTGGAGTGACGCATTGATGACGGTCTCTCGTCTACAACCGCTAGGTCGTCAATCGATCGTACTCGTTAAGCTTAGTCATCGACTAATGACCCATCTTCCTAGAATGGTCCGTAGTGAATGGTTCAATCATTTTACAAATCCAATCTTATTGCAAGCCTTTTTAACCTATTGTGCGAATGAAACACTCAATCATTGTTCAGAGCAGTTATTGGCAGACCATGTACTGACTTTAGACCAATTCCAATTGAAAAATCCTCAACTGGATTTTGATGAATTAATTGAGATACTGGATCCAATTTTACAAGTCGTCACTGATCAACAACAGCGACTAGAGACTATGGGCACTTTTATGCAAAAGATCTCTGGACGCAATGCATCACATCTTCCGATATTGAGATTAATTCTTAAACAAATGTCAGACTATACCGGTGTTGATGGGCATAGTATCGTTCATATCAAATTATTTGCTCATGCACTGGTCACGCTTAGTCAATATCCTAAATTATTTGTTAAAAGAGATCATGCTTCATCATTAATTGATCGACTAGGTGATTGGTTAAGCTCAGTTGATCGTGCGTCAGCAGAACAAGCTCTTGTATTTAGCAGATTTGAGACATTTGTAACCATAATTTCTGAATTTTTAATAAAATATCCCGACGCTTTACAAGGCATATTGGAAGGATTAGGAGCCCATCAGCGCATCGTTTCTCAGGATAGAGAGTTTCTCCGATTAAAATTGTGGGGTGATGCATTGATAACGGTCTCTCATCTACAACCGCGAGGTCATCAATTGAGCGTACTCGTTAAGCTGAGTCATCGACTAATGACCCATCTTCCTAGAATGGTCCGTAGTGAATGGTTCAATCATTTTACAAATCCAATCTTATTGCAAGCCTTTTTAACCTATTGCACGAACCCATCGCTCGATGATTGCTCAGATGAGTTGTTGGCTGACCTAGTTCTTGCTTTAGGCCAATTCCAATTGAAAAATACTCAACTGAGTTTTGACGAATTACTTCAAATAATTAGGCCAATTTTTCGTGCGCCAGGGGCGCAGATACCTATTCGTTTATATATGATGAAACACTTCATGCAACGAGTGTCTGGACAATTCATTGAGTCTCCCCTTGCCATGCAGAAGACTCTTACGATAGCTGTTAATCACTATTCTTCAGTAACGGAGCGTTCCCAAGCAAGTCTGGGATTATTCAATAGCTTGCTCCGCAATATAAGTGCATATCCCATCATTTATGAACGGTTGAAAGATCAACAATTGGACTCGCTGTTAAATCAAATTATCACCTATCGACCTGTAGACTTACCTGAACGTGTATCGATCATCAATAACTTTTTAAAAAAAATACACCCTTTACCACCCAAGCATTGTTCAGTACTTGTGGCAATGCTGTCTTACTCTGCCAGACAAGATATTGGTAACGATCGATTACGGTTATGCAGGGAGCTTCTATTAAAAGTAGACAAATTTTATCGTGATCCGGTGACAGTCGATATAAGTTTATTGCTGCAAGGTGTTGATAATGCAGTGGATAATCGCAATAATCTTGTTTTAAAACATACGGCCGCCTTCGTTAGTCGATGCCATTGTGTTGAGCCTTTATTTGATTCGATGGGTTCTGTTCTTTCGCAATTTGAGAACAATACTTATATGCAGCAGTTAATTAAAGATGTGAGCAGGACTTACTACCGTCTTGCAAAGCGTCATCATCGCGTAGTTGCTGACATCATGTCTTCACCTGAACTAGAAAACTGGTTTGCTTTTACAGATGATATCAACAGTCGCAATCAACGAATTGTTTGGATGTGGTTATTGCAAAATAGGTATCTAGATACTACGCTCTTAGCAGACGATGATCTCGATGACTACCGCAATACAGCGGCTACGAATGAGTTATTATTACAAGCGGGTTATGATCAATACCTTAAATACGTACAAACAACATTAGGGACAAGTGCACCTGTTGTTAACGGTAAGGGTTTCGATTTATCGTTAGATCAACAAAATAAACTCCTTGATCTGACTAATGAAATGAGATGCATTGGTCGAGCCGATGGTCCTGTTGTACTGAGGGATGATTGTGCACATGTTAATGAAATGAGAGTTGGCTTGCGCAAATTAATGAGCAACTATCAGTCTAGTTGGTTTAAATCAAGTGGTAGAAAGCAAGCAGCTGCTAATTTAACAGCACAGTTAACTGCTGTGCTGGATAATCAACAACCGCAGACTACTACGCGTTATGAGCAAGTGTTAAATGCTATCCGGCAGGCTAAGTTAGCGGCTATGGATGAAGATTCGGCTCTTAATCTCACGCGATGGTTTAAACAAAATCGTGGCGGGCAAAGTCGTTATTTTAATACGCTAAATCAAATGGAAAGTTTAGTCTTGCGCTATTTTAGTACTGACCTGAAAGCATTGCCAACATTTAAAGGTTATCATGAAATTGCTAAAGATAATTTTTGTGCATATAGCGAAAAATTGTTGTTTGCTATTAATCATCATCTTGGGCAAGGCTACGGTCCGCTAGATAGTTTTTCAATTTTTAGAAAGATTGTTGGTTATATTACCAATGAAAATGATGTCAAAATAACGCTGCAGCAATTGAGGTTGCATTTGGAACAATTGAATCGAGATGTCATTGAGCATGGAGCTCTAACACAAGACAGTATAGTCAGCTTAACAAATTCATTGAAAGCAAATTTGAGTAGACTGCCAGGACATTTGCAAACATTAGCTAATGAATTATTGATACGAGGCGAATCATTCTCAAAACATCTCGATAATCAGCGTAGTTATCAAAATTTAGCGTTAGCCAATCCGTGAGTGATTATCTTTAAGCCATGTAGTTAAACCCCTATGAATCAATTATCACAGGGGTATTTTTTTGTAAATTAAGTTTATTTTTAGGAATAACGTTATGAAGTGTATGAAGATTTATGTATGGATAGCGATTACTTTACTGAGTGGTTGTGTGAGTGTGCCTCCCCATGATGTTAATAATATATGTAGTATTTTCAAACAATATCCACGTTGGTACGATGATGCTAAAGATGTTGAAAAAAGATGGCGGGTTCCGCTTGAGGTGCAAATGGCCATTATTCATCAAGAATCAAAATTTAATGCTCGTGCTCAGCCTGGTCGTAAAAAATTATTATCAATGATTCCTTGGACCCGTCCTTCAACAGCGTATGGATATGCACAAGCCTTGCGTGGTACCTGGGCCTTATACAAAAAAAATAATGGTAGTCTATTTTCGGCACGCGATGATTTTGCTGATGGTGTTGATTTTATTGGTTGGTATGCCAACATGGCATACCGACAGGCAGGTATACCTCGTAATGATGCTTATCGATTGTATTTAGCCTATCACGAAGGGATAGGCGGATTTAGGCGAAAGACTTATCTTAGGAAATCTTGGTTACCGCCTGTGGCAAGAAAAGTGCAAGCACGAGCTGCTATATATAGGGCTCAATTGGTTCGATGTCATCAGTCTCTACCTAACCAATCAGGGCATAAGTTTTGGTAGAATGGAGGACGTTTAGATATCAGCATTATCTTGCCATATAAAATGAAGGTATGTTCTAGATTCTGTTAACGTTAGGGCCGATTATTGTCTTAATCTGATAGTGGCAGTATCGATGAACTATTTTCTAAGTGACAATCAACCTGTCAACCGGTAGGATATCATTTTTCAATATGTTTTTATGACAAAATATAAAATGGTTTGCTAGAAATTTTGGGTTTAATTGGATTGATCCGAATAAATTACCTCAAGCAGCCGTGTAAAGGAGTTGACTGATGCGATTAATGCTACTAGGTGGTCCTGGCGCCGGCAAAGGCACGCAAGCTTTACTGTTAGTAAAGCATTTTAATATCCCACAAATTTCAACGGGTGATATGTTGAGAGCAGCAATTGCAGCTGCTACTCCGCTTGGATTAAACGCTAAGAGGATAATGGATGCAGGGCTTTTAGTGTCTGATGATATCATTATTGCATTAGTCAAAGAACGTCTTAATCAAATGGATTGTAAACAAGGTTTTTTATTAGATGGGTTTCCTCGAACGTTGATACAGGCTGAGGCTTTAAAAAATGCGGGTATTGATTTGGATTGTGTCATAGAAGTTGCTGTTGATGATGAGGAAATTGTCAGGCGAATTTCTGGTCGGCGTATTCACCCTACATCCGGCCGAGTTTATCATTTAGAATATAATAAGCCTTTAGTTGATGGATTGGACGATGAAACGAATGAGCCTTTGATATTGCGTGATGACGATCGAGAGGAAATTATTCGTAAGCGTTTAGAGATATACCATCAACAAACAGAACCTGTCATTCAATTTTATCGAAATTGGAGTCATGACTTAACCCAAGCAGGTCCAAGGCCTAAATTTTATCAGGTGTCAGGTACCGGAAGTGTTGATACAATTTTTGAGCGAATTTTGGCAGTCATAGGGACAGTTAATCGTTCTGATGTCTAGTTTAGTTTTAGAAATAACTAGTCATCATTTTGAATCGATCATTGAGCATCATACGATAGTCTTTATTTTTTTTGGGACTAACGAGTGCCTTAATTCTACTGAATTTGAACGGGCATATGAAGTAGCCGCTGTTGAAAATCAGTCTATCTTGTTCGGATGGATCAATGTAGAAAAACAACCTAGCCTGGTTAAGCAAATGCAGATCTGCTCAGCCCCTCATTTGGTGGTTTTTAAGCAAGGTATAGCCATTTACTCTGAGGCCGGATGGGTATCAGCATCCACTCTAAATGAGTTGGTTGGGCAAGCATTAGCAGTTGATACAAACCAAATCTATCAGCAAATCAATGCTAGTGAGTATTAACTGGCGTTATGCATACAATATATTAGCAATGGTAGACATCCCAATTGATGTTTAAAAAGGATTTTAAATGATTGGCCGAATACATTTTTTTTCACCAAGTTTTTTGATAAATCGCTATAAACTAGCAAAATTAATCCAATATAGTCTGTTAACAAGCTTAAGTTGTTTTTCTTTAATAGCAAAAGGAGCCGATGCGATAACTTGGACTAATGCAAATCAAGATAACCAGTGGGCCATAGCCAATAATTGGTCAAGTGATCGTTTGCCGACAAAAGACTTAACCGCTATTTTTGGAGAGCCATCTTCATCGCAAACTGCTCTGGTCGAATTATCAAAGGGGCAAGTAGGTGAGGCGAAGGGTTTGCAATTTAACTCAACGGCCTTAGCTTATGTTTTTGATAATAAAGGTCAATTAATAATTGGTGAGGATGGTATTCAGACGGCTGATTCTTCCCCACCATTAAGAATAAACAATGCTGCTGCTGGTACGATTACTTTATCAGGTCCATCTGAAGTTAGAGGTACGGTGGCTATTGTCAATAACGGTACGTTGAGGTTTCAACCTAATTCAGCGTCGTATGTCAACAATAATGCTGAGCTGAGTGGTGTTGGCGTACTGAATCAAGATGGCTCTGGAACCACCGTTTTGCAGGGCCAGAGTTACGGTTTTGGGGGTCGCGTTTCAGTTGAACAGGGCGCGCTCATCATCACAGGTCTTTTAAATAATACAGAATCAATCACCATTAATGAAAAGGGTATGTTGGAAGTTAATAGTGTAGACGATAATCTATTCTTTAAAATTAAGGGTGATGGGACTTTAAAACTCTCAGGAGCGGGTCAAAATATCTTATCTGGTAAGAATGCTTTCAATGGCAATATTATTGTTAATAGTAACCTAACATTGAGCGATGGTCTTGGTGATTATGGTTCTTTACAAGCGTCCGGAAATATTGAGATAAATGAACATGGCAAACTCGAAATTTCTGCTAGTGGCAAGAGTTTTATTTCAGGAGCCATTACCGGCGGAGGAGAGCTTATCCAATCAGGGAGCGGCGTAACACAACTTGCAAATATTCAGGATATCGGCCAAATTACCATTATCAATGGTAAAGTGGAGATCATCAGTCCATCTAACGCGGCGTTTAGTGAACAAGATGTTAAGGTAAAAAATATCATCATTGAAAAAAAAGAGGGTATACCTGGTACTTTTGCAATGTCTACATCTGTTCCTATGATTATTAATGGCGGTGTTAGTGGTTCGGGTAATTTTGAGATAGATGGTTCAGCTGAAACAACATTAAAAGGACATAATGAGTTTACAGGGACGATCGTTATCAACAAAGGTGGACTTAGGGTAGAAGGGGATGGTTTAATTAATGATGTTGGTGAAATTATATTAAATCAGGGTACTTTTGAAATAGCGAATGATGTTGACAATCGTATTGTCAACGGTATTCATCGAACAATCGCAGAACAGCCACAAACAACATTGAAGCTATCTGGTTCAGGTAATACTGTTTTAAATAGTCATGCAACGGTGACTTCAACCGTGATTTCTTCTGGTACATTATTGATTGGTAATAGCCCTAGCTACCATACGACTGAACTTGAAAGTAACCTATCTATTGAACGAGGTGGTCATTTAGAGGGGTATGGCCGTGTGATTGGCGATGTACATAATAGCGGGGTAATCAGTCCTGGATATTCTGGTGATGATCAAGCTGCAGCAATAGGTCAATTGACAATTGCAGGAAATTTTACCCAAGAGGATAGTGGACGTTATATTGCGCAAGTGAATGCAATTGGAGACAGTGACCATATACACGTTACCAAACACGCGACCTTGGGTGGAACGATTGAAATTAATGCAATCGATGGTTTTAAGACAGATGCCAACTATATATTGTTCACTGTAGATGGTGGGATTGATGGACAGTTTAAAAATGTTGAAGATCATGTGTTTGATCAAAAGTACTTAAAAGGTACTATCAATTATTCAGGTCAACATCCCAGTCATTTAGAGAATCAGTCGATAAACTTGTTTGCAAATCCAACAGCAACTAATACTCTAGCATTATCAATTGGTTTTAATCAGCAAGCATTTATGAATGCAGTAGCCACACCAAATCAATTAGCAATAGCAAATTATATCCTAGCGTCAAGCGGTAGTGGCGCTGTAGGTGGTCTAGTAGCATCGTTCTCATCTGATGAGCAATTTAGAGCAGGTATGAATCAGTTATCAGCGCCGAGTTACGCCAATCAAACCACTCAATTAGCACTATCTGGTCGATGGATAGATGAGCAGTTTAGATTTTTATTGTCTAATGGCATTGGTAGGTGTTCTAAATCCCCCCTTTTTCTTAGTCAGACCACCTCCAGTGTGGCGTGTAGTGCAGATGATAAACATTTCTGGTTAGCAGGCCTAGGTGCATCGAATGTTTTGGGCAATCTTAATACGGTGTCTCTAGATACCAATGTATCAGGGATAGCGATCGGTGCTGAGTTGCCAATTAATCGACAGAATTCGATAGGAATGGCTCTAGCGGATCATTATTTTAAAAGTAAGGCCAGTCATGGTGATTTTGCACAACAAAATGGTAGCTTAACGCAGCTTGGTTTCTATAATCGTTATAAGAGCGGAGCTTGGACTCTAGGTGGTTCTGTCGGACTTGGTGAAAGCCACCACGTCGCCTCTGCTCGAAAAATAGCACGATTATCTCATTCTGTTGCAGTATCGGGTCATTATAAAGCAATATTGTATTCTGGGCAGTTCTTAGCAAGCTACGATTATCTTAATTTGCGTACGATCCATGCTCAATCTTTTGCCGGCCTTGTTAGTCAACGACTTAATCGTCATCAATTTAAGGAAACAGGTACGAGTGCTTTTGAATTACAGCTTAATGCTTCTCATTATCAAAGTATCCGTAGTCAGCTTGGACTAATGGTTGATTTTCCGAACCAATCTATGATTAAGCCCTATGGTGCATTATCATGGGAGCATGAATTTTCCGATAAAAACAGTCACTTTGATGCAAAAATGATTAGTCTTGGTGCTGCTAATACATTTCATATCATGGGAACAAACTTAAGTCGTGAGCAAATGGTTCTGCAAACAGGGATTGTATTTAATCCATGTTCAACAGCTACCATTACCATCGGATATGATGGTCATTATGCTCATACTTGGCGTGAGCATGGTGGTAAGCTTCAACTGAGCTATATTATCGAGTAAATTAGGGCGTGTTGATAATCCATCCTCCCGAATGAAGAAATTTGCTGCTGATTAAGATCGAATGGATGTCGCGAACAAGTTGCGGCACTTAGGCGGGAGAATCAATTGTCAACACGGACTAGAGCACCGATCGGTTAAAAATAACACAGATCAACATTAAGTAAATTTTATGATCAAATTCATGCACATATATTCTCATAATTAGGTTATGCCTGTTCAATCAAAAATTCTGGTGTTATCCTACTGAATTGCCAAAACAAGAAGAACGCATCTGCGCTCGATTAAAACGAAACTTGTGAAATTCTCGAGGCGGCAGCTACGCCAAGGAATTAAACAGGAAACGTTCGATTTTCTCGGCTTCACGTTTTATCTGGGAAAATCCCGTAAGGGATACTGCCTTGTAAAACTGAAGACAATCGGCAAACGACGCAGTCTGAAACTCAAAAAGACGAA
>JBMLTO010000101.1:0-10429 GCA_049239925.1 Legionella sp.
ATTCAAGGATGGAGCAGAAAAAAGAAGGAAGCCCTAATCTCAGGTGAATGGGACATGCTTTCCTACTGGGCTCAACGAAAGAAAAAATAGTCTTGATGTTTTTTATTTAGGATCTAGCCCTTCAAGACGCGTGCTACGCACGCGTCTCAGTGTGATGGCGAACGGTCCTGGGAAAAAGGGCTAAAGTCGAATGTTTATGAGCTATGGTGTCATTCATGGGGCATGTGGTGACCTAAAAACATTAAATGGTTGTGGGCGATATGACAGAGAGCATCTAGTAGTGAAGACTGGACTGACGTTAGAATGCTCTGGGGTTGAGCATTGTAATGGCTTGCTAGTCTTGATAATATCTCTGCATGTTTTGTGTTCATCGGCAAACTTGCCATGGAGCATCGTTTGATAAAAGTATTAATTGTTGATGATCATGCCTTGGTTAGAATGGGCATTCGACGATTATTAGACGATTTACCAGATGTAGTTGTGGTTGCTGAAGCGGAAAGTGGCGAAGTCGCCTTACACTTAGTCAAAACTCACCAGCCCGATGTCGTTTTATTGGACATGAAAATGCCAGGTATTGATGGGTGGGAAGTCACTAGGCGGTTAACCAAATCGGCTCCACAGGTTAAAGTGATAGCCGTTACTGCAATGAGCTCAGAGCCGTTACCTGGACGTATCTTGCAATTAGGTGCCATGGGATATTTAACCAAGGAATCTGGTGCAGAAGAAATGGCAGCAGCTATTCGCAAGGTTGTTAGCGGTGAAAAATACTTGAGCGCGCAAATAGCCCAAAAAATGGCTATCAATAGTTTGCAAGCACCGCATGAAACTCCCTTTGAGCGATTATCGGAACGGGAAATGCAGGTGATGTTCATGATTACTAGTGGTATGAATGTACAAGAGATAGCCGATCGTTTATTTCTAAGCACTAAAACCGTTAATGGTTATCGCTATCGTATGTTTGAGAAACTAGCCATAAAAAACGATGTTGAGTTAACCTTCTTAGCTATGAAGCACGGTATGATTGAACAGCCTAATGATGAACCTTAGCAGCCAAAAAACAGGCTCTGTTATTTAATTTTAATACAATTAACTTGGGTTTCCCTGAACGAAAGCCATTTAACATAACAGTTGATTTCCCATTAACAGTATATTGCATGAATTGTTAATTTGGGTGATAGTTCTCTTTAAATGATGAATTAAGCGATGGATGATTCTCCTCCAATTTTTGATTTAAGTCATTTTCTTGCCCATTTAACCACAGAGCCTGGCGTTTATCGCATGCTTGATGATAATGGTGTGGTGTTGTATGTGGGTAAGGCTAGTAATCTAAAGAATCGTGTTAGCAGTTACTTCCACAAAAATCATACTGGGGCTAAAACTCGTTCCTTGGTTGGTCAGGTTGCCGCGATTGAAGTAAGTATTACTCGTAGTGAGACAGAAGCTTTGCTACTTGAGAGTAGTTTAATTAAATCGCTACGGCCTAAATATAATGTATTACTGCGTGATGATAAATCTTACCCTTATCTATATGTGAGTAGTCACCCCAAATTTCCGCGCATGGAAATCATGCGTTCCAAAAAAAAACCACATAAGGGCGAGTTTTATGGTCCTTACCCCAGCGCAACTGCGGTTAGACAAACTTTGATTACGATTCAAAAAGTATTCAAAATACGTAGTTGTACCGATAGTTATTTCAGCGCTCGTTCTCGTCCATGCTTGCAGTTTCAAATTAAGCGTTGTTCAGCTCCGTGTACCAATCATATTTCAACTAGCGATTATCGCCAGTCTCTTCATGATGCTACTCGTTTTTTGCAAGGCAAGTGTCAAGCGATTCTTGATGATTTAGCCGAACGGATGGATGATGCGGTGGCTATTCTTGATTTTGAACAAGCCGCTGCCTTGAGAGATCAAATCAAGAGTCTGCGTTTGATTCAAGAGCAGCAAGGCATGATCCAAGTTAGTGGCGATGCGGATGTGATTGCGATAGAGTTTTCTCAAGGAATTGCGTGTATTCAATGCGTGAGTATTCGTAATGGTGAAGTCTTGGCTAGCCAGAGTTTTTTTCCATCTCTTCCTTGCGTTGATGTTGAACAACAGCAAACAGAAGAACAACTTTGGCAGCAGGTATTTGCTGCCTTCGTTGCGTATTACTATATTGACGCTCCTCAGCGTATACCGGCCTTAATTATTTGTAACCACTCGATTGAAGACAGGGATTTATTAGAAACAACATTGGGTCAACTACGAGGCAAGGCATGTAAGATTCAAATAAAGCCCCGAGGTGTAAAAGCAAGGTGGTATGATTTTGCACAAAATAATTTACAAATGACTATCGCTGAGCATTCGCTAGCAAATGCGCGATCTAACAATCGTTATCAAGCATTAGCGAAGCTATTAGATTTACCAACTGACAACACGCGTATTGAATGTTTTGATATTAGTCATACCCAAGGTGAGTCTACTGTTGCTTCTTGTGTAGTCTTTGATGATAAAGGCCCTTGTAAACGCGAATATCGACGTTTTGTCATTGATGATATTACTCCTGGTGATGATTACGCCGCTATGAAGCAAGCTATTACACGTCGTTTCAAACGATTATTAGATGAACAGCGATTACCTGCTCTATTAATAATTGATGGGGGCAAGGGACAACTTGGGATAGCTCGACAAGTATTTGCTCATTTAAAAGTCGAGGGTGTGCGATTACTTGCCATTGCGAAAGGACCAACGCGAAAAGCAGGTTGGGAAAAATTAATTCTCGCTGATCGAACGCATGAAATAACATTATTGCCACATGATCCCGCTTTGCATTTACTGCAGCATATTCGTGATGAGGCTCATCGTTTTGCCATTACTTTGCACCGTAAAAAAAGACAAAAAGCAGGATTGGGATCGTCGTTGGAGCACATTGAAGGCATAGGTGTTAAGCGTCGACAAGCTTTATTAAAGCGCTTTGGTGGCTTGCGGGAGCTGGCCAAAGCGCCGCTAGAAGAAATAACAAAAGTATCGGGAATCAATGCTAGTTTAGCACGGCGTATATATAGCTATTTTCATCCCTAGTAAACCTTCTTTTTTGCAGTCTAATTTTATTGCTAACTTTTTGTCGTCAAATAAAATTTTTTCTCTTGCTTGGTATATATTTAATTCATGGTGTGGCTAAATTTTTATTGGGTCTGACCAAATATTGAAGATTATAAAGACAGTGTGATCGAGATCAGAATAGTTTGTTTTAATTGTTTGAGGGTTGGCCATGAACATCAAATTACAAATGAGCGCCGGATTCTTGTCTATCCTAGCTATAACCGCTCACGCAACATCAATACCTGTTTATTATGGCGTGGGATTGTGTGATTACCCAGAATATCAATGTATTACTGTTCGTTCTGGACAAACGTGGGAAAAGTTGTTTCCTAATGTGCAACAACGAGATTTAGTTCAGCGTATCAATCGCAGTTATAATTATTTATCGCCCGGTAAAAAAATAGCGGTACCCCGCAATCTTGATCAGGTAGGTCTGCTTGATTTGTCGCCTTTTCCACGCAAAATTATTAACAAGGAAGCAGAGAAACAAATTATTGTTGATCAGGAAAAACTTGCTTGGGGTGCTTATAGCGCAGATGGAAAGCTGGTAAATTGGGGACCTATTTCATCCGGTAGCGATAAATGTTCTGATAATAGTAGCCCTACTTGCAGGACGTTGACTGGAATCTTTCATATCTTTAGCAAAGAGGATGCTCGTTGTAAATCTGATTTATTTCCTATAGGTAAAGGTGGGGCCAAGATGCCGTATTGTATGTTTTTCCATAAAGGTCTTGCGATGCATGGTTCAAATGATCTCCCGGGTTATCGTGCCAGTCATGGTTGCGTGCGTATGTTTACCAATGATGCAAAATGGTTAAACGAAAATTTTGTTGAATTATCTAACGAACGTGATCATGTTTTGGGTACTAAAGTAGTCATTAGGCCATTAGCACCCATGGCTGAAAAAAATAAAGGATAGCTGATTTTTAAATAATCAACCTATCAGGTCTAGTACAGTGGCTAGTTTAAGTGGATACCAATAGAGACGAATAATGGATAATAAAATTAAATTTAGTGTATATGTGCTTGCTATAATCGGCTTTTTTATGGGTAGTACGTTAAATGCAGCTGCTAAAATTGCAAAGGAAAAACCAAATGATGAGATCAAGTCTCCTTTAGGCTGTCGCGACGTTGGTTACCAAGTTAATCTAAAAGTTCTAAAATTAACGCCTATTGAAGCAGATGATCTGAATTCCCTCTATTTTCTTTTTAATAAAAGCGAAAGACCCATTAAGCTGTTTCAAATGCTTAAAGAAGAAAGCACCCGTAGCCTCTATTTAAATCATACGATAAAGCCTCATCAATGGGCTGTACTATCTACCAGTGAAAAATCGATAAAATATATTTGTGCTCAGCAAGATAAAGATTCTGACTTTGGTGATATCGTTGATTGTGGTATGACCCTTAAAGTCTGCGAATATGCTCGAGTTAAATTCGGCTTAAATAATCGCGGTAATTTGTGGATAGTCGATAGCACTGATAAAAAGTCTGCGGTTAGGGATGTCGTCAAATATGGCATTATTCCACGCTAGTACATCGTATAGAACTAACATTTGATTAAGGGGATTCGATGAAATTGTTAATGCCATGGTTTTGTATATTAGCGACCTCAGGGATGCAATTGGCATTTGCAGACAATGGTTTGGATGCTTATCGTGAAGGTGATTATTTCAAGGCAGCCCCATTATTATCAAATAAAATGAATCAAGACCCAGTTGTTGATTACTATCTAGGTAAAATGTGGTTATATGGTTATGGGCAATTGAAGGCCAATGATGTTGCCATACGATATTTTATTCGGGCAGGAAACAATGGATTTTTACCGGCGCAGCAGGTGATGGGACGATATGCTTTGCTAAAACAGCAGTTGCCAGCAGAAGCGCTTGTGTGGTTTAAAAAAGCAGCAGAAGGTAATGATGCAGCGGCACAGATGTATTGTGCTGCTGCCTATTTATTCGGTTTTGGTGTGAAAAAAAATCCAGAGATCGCTAAGAAATATTATATAGCAGCAGCTAAGAATGGTAATAGTGTCGCACAGTATACCTTAGCAGAAACATTCATCAATAGTCATCAAGCAGCGAATAGAAAATTAGGTATCGCTTGGTTAACGAAAGCGGTCGCGCAAGGAAATCCGGCAGCGCAATTAAAATTAGCTAAATTATATGACGAAGGTCAGTTGGTTCAACACGATAGCAATAAGGCAAATGAGCTTTTAAATGCGGCTATTACGCAACATTATCGCCCCGCTATGTATCATATGGCTGAACGCCTATGGCAACAAAGAAACGAACAGGCTGCTTTCTCTTGGTATAAGAAAGCAGCGGAACAAGGGTATTTGCCGGCACAGATTGCTTTAGCAAAAATATATCTTCAGCCACAATCAACCATTTATGATCCAAAGGCTGGATTTTTATCAATGTTGAAAGCAGCTGAAAACGGTTCTAGTCAAGCCCAGCTCGAGTTAGCAACATTTTATAAAGAGGGAGTGATTGTTGAAAAAGATGATAATTTGGCTGCAGCTTGGCAAAAACGAAGTATAGATTCAGCTAAATCAGCAAATCTATCGGCAGAAAACAGTGCTGCAGAATGGCTAAGTATGGGGTTGAGCACTAATTTTCCTACCGGCGAATATCAACTTCATGGTATTTTTAGTGATTGGCATAACCGACAATCTCTCCAGGAAAATAGCTACAATCAATCACCACAAATGACCTTAGTCAGCCGTCAGCAAATCTATGCTCCTAAGTTTGAGATGGTGCTGCCGAATACTATTTCGATTAGCGATATGTATGATTTCTTACCTCGTTCAGCGAATAAACAAACAATAGAAGACGTTCAGTTTCCTCATTATCCAGTTGCTGAGTCCGCTGATACAACCAATATAGAGCAATTACACCATGATGCGATTCTTGGTGACTCATCTGCACAATTTATCTTAGGACAAATCTATCAATATGGAATACACGTTAAAAAAGACATTCAACAGGCGATAACATTCTATAAGCTTGCTGCCTCTCAAGAGGATTTGCGAGCGAAGTATACACTTGGGATGATTTATCTTGAGGGACAAGATGTGCCGGCTCAATATCAGAGCGCGCAAACTTGGTTAAATGACGCGGCATTTAAGGGGAATGAATATGCGCAATATGTTCTTGCGCATATTCAAGAAAATGGATACCAAAATTCAGCTGGTGAGCAAGTTATACATCCCAAACCAGAACAATCACTGGCTATGTACTATCTTGCTGCAGATAATAATTATGGTCCTGCTCAATACCGGTTGGCAGAGATTTTAGCCAGGCAGACGCAAGATGCGCAATCGGAACTCGATCAATCGAAACGTCGTCAACTAATCAAACAACTTTACTGCGAAGCTTTTCATAATGGTGTCAAGGATGCAGAGTTGCCACTGGCATTTTTTAATGCTATGGACAGCGATCCACAGAAACAAGCCAGTGCATTTGCTGTTGCTAAAAGGGAATCCTTGAAAGGAAATAAACAAGCAGCACTATTGCTTGGTTTTTTATATGATCGCGGGATAGCTGTCCCTACCAATCGAGCAGAAGCAATCAGTTATTATCAACAAGCGGAAGCAAGTTCTGTTGTCGCTTTTATTTTAGGTACTTATTACAGTCAAGGCATAGGGACTCCTCAAGATCAGGAGCGAGGCCGTATCTTATTACAACAAGCAGCTAATGCTGGTTTTTCTTATGCAAATATCAATTTAGCTATTATGAAGAAAAAAATAGGCGAAGAGTTTATACCTGAACTTGAACGAGGGTTTACTCGGGGCAATACGACTGCAGGCATCTTATTGGCTGATCATTATTTATCGGAGGATAGTGATGATAAAAACATGCAACAAGCGTTTGCAATTTATCAACAGCTTGCAGATACAGGTAATCAACAAGCACAGTTAAAACTTGGTTTTATGTATGAACAAGGTTTGGGTACGCAAGCAAATGCAGCTATTGCGCAAAAATGGTATTCTTTGGCGGCTGAACAGGGCAGTCCTATAGCTCAATTTTTATTAGGGCATTTGAATCAGCTAGGTTGGATTAACAACCAACCTGATTATGCTGCAGCAAAAAAATGGTATGCCAGTGCGCAAGGAAAATATGCGCCGGCCGCAGTTGCATTAGGTTTTATTTACGATACAGTTGATGAGAACTACCAACATGCTGCCATTACTTATGAAAAAGCAGCTCAAGCTGGTGATGCAACAGCTCAATTCAATCTTGGTCTGATTTACGAAAAAGGCAAAGGAATCGCTGTTGATTATGATAAAGCAAAGGCTTTATATGAGCTTGCAGCAGCTCATGGCCATCCACAAGCCATGGTTCAATTAGCAGGGTTATATTTAAATATTGATAGTAAAGAGTTTGCGCCTAATCAGTTACAACGAGCATTAGCATGGTATAAAAAAGCAGCTGATTTAGGTGACCGTGATGCTCTATATCAGCTAGGTTTGTTTGCTGAAATTGGCTTGGGCTCTAAGTTGAGCTTAGATGATGCAGTAAATTATTATCAAAAAGCAGCCAATAAAAACAATACCAAAGCTATCATCGCGTTAGCACGTATTTACCAATATGGTAGTGCAGGCATCGCTCCCGATGAATTGAAAGCAATAAAGTATTATCAGCACCTAGCAACAATCAATAATTCGTATGCTCAATATCAGCTAGCCATGCTAGATTATCAGCATGCACCAGATAAACAACAGGTTTTAGATAAGACCAAAAAAATACTGTTACAAATCCAGGATAGGGGCTTTGGCCAAGCAAATAAAGCATTACAATGGTTAGAATCACAATCGTCAGTTGATAAAAGTTTTATTGAGCCAGTGCGGATTATCAATCATGTATATGAACCGTTATTAGCTAGACAAGCTGCTGATATGATGTACATGAATGCATTAAATGCATGGAATAGTGGTGACGAACATTTATCCCGCATGATTTTTGATAAAATACGTATGGAGTATCCTGATTATGTGCCTGCTAAGCATACTTATGAGCGTTTAATACCTTATTTTTTATAACAATTAAGGCGTGTTGACAATTCATCCTTCCGCTGCGCAATAAAAATCTTGTTCTTATGGAGGAGACACAGCATTGGCAATTGAGTTCGTTTTTTTTTGAATAAGCAATGGGATAACTGAGTCATTTGGGGCATGCGCTTTTAACTGAAGAAAAACAGGTTCCTATCCATCTATGACTTTTCAAAGGCTGCGAAAGAACCATGGCTCTTAGTGCCCCCACTTTCCCAGACACAAGATAATCCAAATCATATTAACCAAATAAAAAATATCACCAATATGACCTAGCCCCTCAGAAAAGAGGGGGGGCTTTTTTTGTTTTTTGTGCGAAAAGCATGCTTTAAGTTAATTGGTTTGTCAATGACCAACAAGAGAAAGCTATTTTTATAATAGTATTTACCAAAATCATAAGACAGAAGAAAATAAAACAACTAGTCATGATGGATGTAAATCTATTGGATCATGCCTGAAATTATCAGGCGAACCGACCATGAAAAAGAAACGCAGCAGAGGGCTTTAAAATAAAAATTATATGACTGCAAAACATGTCTTTTTATCTGGTGTTCATGCTGTATACAGTCATTACTGCTTTTTTATATCAATTGCATTGTCAGCGGCACTTGCTTCCCAACCATTTGCTTGCATTAAGGTGGTTGGTTTAAAGAAGTAAGTTGAACCAGCAAAGGGTGGTTGGGCCTTAGTGTTTTTATCAGTAGTCAAATTGCTTGGTGCATTGAAGAATACCTCTGATGTTACAAGTGCTAATCCCAAGCTCACTAGCGCCGCTCCTAGAGCTCGCATGTGTCGAGAACCTTTCACATAGATGGTCGCTATATAGGCATCAAATTCTTCTTTTGAGCCTCCAATTAAGCGACAGTATGTTTTATTTAGCGCAAAGGTTAATTCATCAATAGAAATATTTTTTTCTTTTTTTTGTTTGCTAACGATCTCTAAAAAATTACTTAATAGCAACTCAACTCGAATGCCTGGCTCAGTTTGTTTTTTCAGAGCAGCAAGTTTTTTGAAAGAGACGTTATAAGATTGAAGTTCAACTTTTGTTTGATCTAACTGTTTGATCTCTGATGAAGGTTGAACCTGTTTTTTTATAAAAAGTTCTGGCTCATTATTAGCGTTATTTAATTTGGATTCTAGCTGCCCAACTTTCTCACGTAATCTAATATATAAGGCCCATACACTTTGCGCCTCGTCATCAGACGCTGTTGGTGAATTAGCTATTGGATAGCTATTATTTAAAGTTTCCGTTGCAGCTATTGTCAGTTTTCTCTCGGCATAACGAATAAGGCTTCTCAGGTTTTGATGAGAACCAACTCCGGCCCGATCGTGACCACTGGGTTTCGGCTGTTCGAAATGATTAATCGATGCATCTAGATCTTCTAATATCTCTTTTGCGCGATACAAACTCATGTAAAAAACTCCTTTTAAACTGCCAACCGCTATATGGTTGTTGAATATCCTTTCAGCAAATATATCAGCACCAATAGTATCGAATAAACCGAGATGATTGTCAAATGGCGATGGACTATCGAGAGAGTAGATTTAAATAAATACTTAATAGACTTTTTGATTGAAATTGTAGCTATGAAAGGAACTTAGCTAAACTAAATAAGAATTGAAGGGAGTGGGAGAATTTATTTTTCAAGAGATATATTTTATTCATATTAAAAACATCTAACCGAGTGCCATCGGCTAGATGTTTGCCTACATTATACTTAAATTGCCATTGCTTTAACGCGAATGCTCAGGCGGCTTTTAATACGGGCAGCTTTGTTTTTATGCATCAAGCCTTTGCTTGCTGCTTTATCAATAATCGGTTGAGCTTTTGCAAAAGCAGCTTTAGCCGCTTCTTGGTCACCAGCATCGACTGCTTTCAATACATGCTTGATATAGGTTCGATACATGGAACGTGCACTAGCATTATGCTGACGTAGTTTAATATTTTGACGCGCTCGCTTAATAGCTGACTTAATGTTCGCCACTTACAATCTCCAGTGTTCTAAATATAACAAAAGTGATTGATGATCTCTGATTTAATATTTTTTGTCAAGTTATCCGCTCATTCATGCAGGTGTGTTGTATTAAAATTTAATCAATCTGTTGTAGGTTTGGACTTTACCCAACAATAACGTATTGAAATCCAAGGTTACAGCTAAAAATCCTTGCCAAAATACAGTCATTGGATCTAGCCTATGCGCTCAAGGAATTTTATACAAGTCCAAACCACATGCAATATCGTCGATTGATCATTCCAGGCACATGCTATTTTTTCACGGTAGTGCTTCAAGATAGAAG
>JBMLTO010000102.1:0-23509 GCA_049239925.1 Legionella sp.
TCAGGCCAAGGCCCAACCTACAACAGATTGATTAAATTTTAATGCGACAGCCGTGTAAGGGGTCGCTCTATTGTTCTTCATGAGGAATGTCATCCTAAGAACAAAGAAAACAATAGGATCCTCTAAATTCGATGCTAGTCAGTGGACAGACCGATGCTACGACGTACACTATGAAGACGACAGAAAAACTTAAATTGGGATCGCCTGCTCCCCCCCCTGCTATAAAAGCTTTTGTAAAAAGAAACATAGATGGGGGAAACCGTTATGGATTTTGGATGTTTTTTCGAAATAAAATTAGTGTATTCCCTATGGACTGAATTAACGTAGCATCTAATTGTTGGCTTAATTCTAATCCAATAGCTTCACGTGCAGCCTTATCAGCTCCATTAATTTTTACTTTAATTAATTCATGACTTAATAGAGCGGTATTAGTTTCTTCAACCACCGCAGGTGTCAATCCTTTTGCTCCTAACATGACAACTGGTTTTAAGTGGTGGGCTTGTGCTTTGAGTGATTGTTTGATCGATGTTTTCAAGGTTATTATCCGAATAAAATGTTGAAATACTGACTCTTAACGATAAATTAGTTACGCTAAGATGCAAAATTATTGCACGCGTTGCTGTAAAGAGATAAATTTTTTAAGTATTATATCAGATTATTTTTATTTGATTTAAACAAATTATGAAGCGCTCAAAAAGTAGTAAACGCTGGTTGCAAGAACATTTTGATGACTTTTATGTTAAAAAGGCTCAAAATGATGGTTATCGTAGTCGAGCAATTTATAAATTGCAAGAAGTGGACATTAAAGAAAACCTGTTGAAGCCTGGAATGACTGTTGTCGATTTGGGGGCTGCGCCTGGTGGATGGGCACAGTATGTCTCACAAAAATTAGGTGGTCTAGGAACTATTATTGCTCTTGATATATTACCTATGGATACTTTACCTGACGTACAGTTTATTTTAGGTGATTTTAGAGAAGAATCTGTTTTACAGGAGCTTACTATGCAGCTACCTGAAAGAGGCGTTGATTTGATTTTATCTGACATGGCTCCTAATATGAGTGGTAATGTAGCTGTAGACATTCCGCGAGCCATGTACCTGGCAGAACTTGTTTTTGATTTTGCACATCATATGCTTAAACCAGGTGGGGCATTGTTAATGAAATTGTTTCATGGAACAGGTTTTGATGAGTTGGTTAAACAAACACGTCAACAGTTTCAGCGGGTGGTTATACGCAAACCGGCTGCATCACGATCGAGGTCGCGTGAAACCTATTTGCTAGCAAAGGGCTATAATTTATAGTAGTTTATCGTTCTAATAACGTAATGATGCGTGATATGTGGGGTTAATGCTTTGAACGACATGGTAAAAAATTTATTTTTGTGGCTTATTATCGCAGTAGTTTTAGTTTCTGTTTTCAGTAACTTTGGCCCTCGGCATGCAGTAACTGATAAGGTTAGTTATAGTCAATTTCTGAAGGAAATTGATCAAGGCATGGTGAATTCGGTCACTATTGAGGATAGTAAAATTATTCGTGGCATAACAAAAAATAGCCATAAATTTGTTACTTATATGCCGCTGCAAGATAACGCGCTTCTTGGGGAGTTACTGAAGAACAACGTGGAAGTCAGCGGACAAGAGAAACAGCAGGAAAGCTTATTATTGCACTTATTCATTAACTGGTTCCCCATGCTGTTGTTGATAGGCGTATGGATTTTTTTCATGCGTCAAATGCAGGGAGGTGGTGGCCGGGGAGCCTTGTCTTTTGGTCGATCACGAGCACGTTTATTGGGTGAAGACCAAGTCAAGGTAACTTTTGCCGATGTGGCTGGTGTGGATGAGGCTAAAGAAGAAGTTAAAGAATTGGTTGATTTTTTAAGAGACCCCAGCAAGTTTCAAAATCTTGGTGGTCGTATCCCTCGCGGCGTTTTGTTAGTAGGTTCTCCTGGTACCGGTAAAACTCTACTTGCGAGAGCTGTTGCTGGCGAAGCCAAAGTTCCTTTTTTCACTATTTCTGGTTCAGATTTTGTGGAAATGTTTGTTGGTGTTGGTGCATCAAGAGTGCGTGACATGTTTGAGCAAGCTAAAAAGCAGGCCCCATGTATCATTTTTATTGATGAAATTGATGCAGTTGGTAGGCATCGTGGTGCAGGTTTAGGTGGTGGCCATGATGAAAGAGAGCAGACGCTGAATCAGTTATTAGTTGAGATGGATGGATTTGAAGGCAATGAAGGTGTCATTATTATTGCTGCTACCAATAGACCCGATGTTCTTGATCCTGCTTTATTGCGGCCAGGACGATTTGATCGACAAGTTGTTGTACCATTGCCTGATATTCGTGGTCGCGAGCAAATTCTGCAGGTCCATTTGAATAAAGTACCGTTGGATACTAATGTCGAAATTTTACCCATTGCTCGAGGTACTCCTGGTTTTTCTGGTGCTGATTTGGCAAATTTAGTTAATGAGGCAGCATTATTCGCAGCGCGAGCGAATAAGCGAAAGGTAACAATGAGTGACCTTGACCAAGCTAAAGATAAGATTATGATGGGTGCTGAACGCCGCTCAATGGTTATGGATGACCATGAAAAAAAATTAACGGCCTATCACGAGTCCGGGCATGCAATTGTGGGATTAATTGTCCCTGACCATGATCCGGTTTATAAGGTAACCATCATACCACGAGGCAGAGCTCTCGGTGTAACAATGTTTTTGCCGGAACAGGATCGATATAGTCATAGCAAGCGTCGATTAGAGAGTCAACTGGCCAGTCTGTTTGGTGGTCGAGTCGCTGAGGAACTAATCTTTGGTGCTGATAATGTGACTACGGGTGCATCAAATGATATCATGCGTGCTACAGAAATAGCTCGAAAAATGGTTACCAATTGGGGGTTGTCAGCTCTTGGTCCATTAACCTTTGGTCAAGAGGAAGGTGAAGTATTTTTAGGGCGCACCGTGAACCAGAATAAAGAAATTTCAGATCTAACTGCACAGAAAATTGATGAAGAGGTCAGAGCCATAATCGATAGAAATTATGAGCGTACCAGAAAAATCCTAGAAGAAAATCTTGATAAATTACATACCATGGCAGATGCCTTAATGATCTATGAAACCATAGACGCAAAGCAAATAGATGACATTATGTCTGGTAAACTAGTATCACCTCCTGATGGTTGGGATAGTATCAAATCAACAGAGCAAGATTTCCCGAAAAAGTCGGTAGGAGACGAGCCGCTCGACAGAAAAACGAATAACTCTGAGAGCGGTTCTGTCCACGATCGTTAAGTCACGATTAATGCTGTTAAGCTAAGGCAGTACTAGCGCTAACGATGGTACATTGATAGCTGTCGTCGTGCTTAGGCTGGTCATTGCAGACGGCAGCACCGCAACAGATAGCAATATAAATGGAAAAAAAGTGAATAGCAGAGAATTCAAAGATTGGTGCCTAACCCAATCATCAAGCGCAGTATCAACGACTACTTATCCTAATAAACCGTTATTAATGGGCATATTAAATATTACCCCAGATTCTTTTTATGATGGTGGTTATTATTTACAAGCTGAAGATGCTTTTTCACGTGCTCGAACCCTAATTGAGCAGGGAGCTGATATTATTGATATCGGTGGCGAATCTTCGAGACCAGGTGCGATACCTGTTTCAAATGATGAAGAATTAGCACGGGTGATACCTGTTATTGAACGTATACGAGCTAATTATGATATCTGTATTTCCGTTGATACCACGAAACCCGATGTGATGCAGGAATCACTGGTAGCGGGAGCATCCTTTATTAACGATATTAGTGCATTAACGGACGATCGAGCATTGGCTATTCTGGCTGCTCAACAAGTTCCGGTCTGCTTGATGCATATGCAAGGACAACCCGCTACCATGCAAGAAAAACCTAGTTATTTGCAGGGAGTTGTGGTCGAAATTAATGATTTTTTTAAGACAGTGCTTGATAAATGCCTGCAAGCAGGTATAAAACGTGAATGTATTATTCTTGATCCAGGTATTGGATTCGGTAAAACAGCAGAACATAATTTACAAATAATAAAAAATTTCGATCAATTCAAAAAACACCAGCTACCATTACTATTTGGTGTTTCGCGCAAAAGTTTTATAGGTAATATCCTGGGAGCTCCAGTACATAAACGATTGCCTGCTTCACTCGCACTGACAACCTACGCAGTAACCAAGGGTGCATCAATCATTAGAACTCACGATATAGAAGAAACCAAGCAGGCATTGACAATCCTACAAGCAGTTCTTGATATACCTGGATGAACTGGAAAATCTAGGCTATGGTCAGATTGATTTAGTCAGACATCTAGAAAAATGTCGTTTATTGTGATTGAGCGGCATAGCATAGATTGCGAATAACTATTAATGAGGTCGGTAAGTGATTCAACAACGCAAATATTTTGGTACGGATGGTATTCGTGGACAGGTTGGTTTATCAAATATAAACCCCGAGTTTATGTTAAAGCTAGGTTGGGCTTTTGGGAAAGTCCTCACAGCAAATACACGTAAAAAAGTTATTATTGGTAAAGATACGCGTATATCAGGTTATATGTTCGAGTCAGCTCTTGAGGCTGGTTTATCAGCGGCAGGTGTTGATGTACAGGTAGTAGGGCCAATGCCAACACCTGCTATAGCATACCTTACACAAACACTTCGTGCGAATGCAGGAATTGTCATCAGTGCTTCGCATAATAAATTTGAAGATAATGGAATTAAATTTTTTTCAGCAGATGGTAGTAAGCTTGCAGATGACGTTGAGTTAGAAATCGAAGCAGCCATCGATCATCCATTAGTAACAATCCCTTCTGCTAATCTAGGTAAAGCAACTCGAATTAATGATGCACCGGGTAGATACATAGAGTTTTGTAAGTCGACCATTCCATCTTTAACTCGATTATCTGGCTTAAAAATAGTTGTTGATTGTGCTAATGGTGCAACTTATCACATTGCACCCAACGTTTTTAGTGAGTTGGGGGCTGATGTGATTGCTATTGGTGATAAGCCGAATGGATTTAACATTAATGAAAACTGTGGTTCAACTGCACCAGAGTTGTTAAGGCAAACAGTATTAGAGCATAAGGCTGATTGTGGGATTGCTCTAGATGGTGATGGTGACCGATTGATCATGGTTGATGGATCTGGTGAAATCATTAATGGTGACCAAATTATTTATATCATTGCTAAAGATCGCCAATCTAAAGGTTTATTGCAAGGAGGTGTTGTTGGTACATTAATGAGTAATTATGCCCTAGAAAAGGCGATGGTTGACTCCAATATCCCATTTTTACGAGCACAAGTTGGCGATCGATATGTACTGGAAGCGTTAAAGGAAAAAAATTGGCGTATAGGTGGTGAGTCATCAGGACATATCGTATGCTTAGATAAAACGACAACCGGTGATGGAATTGTTGCTGCACTACAAGTATTGGCTATCATGGTTAAACAAGTAAAAACGCTTGCTCAGTTATGCAGTTCCATCAAGTTACTACCACAAGTATTAATCAACATTAAAACTGATTATGCTGATGCACTATTTGCTGACGATCAAGTAAAGTCTGCGGTTAATGCTTTGAATAATCAGCTCAAAAATGAAGGGCGTGTCTTGCTAAGACCTTCAGGAACAGAGCCATTATTACGTTTAATGGTTGAAGGTTTTGAGCTAGAGCAAGTAGACTATTATGCGCAACGATTAGCTGAACAAATAATTAGCTTGGAAAAAAATAGGTATCAATAATTGGGAAATTTATTGATTATTGAGTTGGTTTTATGAACGAAAAAATTCATCTCGGTGAATACTGATAAATAAGGTGATAGTTGCATGAGACAAAAATGGGTAATCGGTAATTGGAAAATGAATGGAACGCGAGCAATGACAAGCCAGTTATTGAATGATTTGATAGATTCTTTACCTAACCCTCCTTGTCATGTGGCTGTGCTACCCCCTGCTATTTACTTGTCATTGGCTCAAGACAAGTTGGCAAAAACAAGTTTAAAATGGGGCGGACAAAATATTTATCCGCAAGATAGTGGTGCTTTCACTGGTGAGCTATCACCAATCATGATGAGCGATTTTGGTTGTAGTCTAGTGCTAGTAGGACATTCAGAGCGTAGACAGTTATTTTTTGAGCAAGAAAAATTTGTTGCAGAAAAATTCCACCAAGTGAAAGATCATGGTATGATACCCATTCTTTGTATAGGTGAAACATTAGAACAGCATGAACAAAAACTTACATATGATGTTCTAAGAAATCAGTTGCTTTCAGTCACTCAAAATCGTCCAGATTGTTTTGAGAATGTGATTATTGCGTACGAGCCTATTTGGGCTATAGGTACAGGAAAAACGCCGAACCCAGAGAGCATACAAGACATCCATAGATATTTGCGAAGTTTATTGGTGTCGAAAGATAAAAACAATGCTGATAATGTCCCCATCATATATGGAGGCAGTGTAAATGAAAAAAATGCAGGCTCACTTTTTAAAATGCCTGACATAGATGGTGCACTAGTTGGTGGAGCATCTCTAAATTCAACAAAGTTTGTGGAAATTGTAAAATGTATCAATTAGTGTTAATGATTCACGTGTTAATTGCTGTAGTTGTCATTGCTTTAGTTTTGATTCAGCATGGAAAAGGTGCAGAAATCGGTGCTGCCTTTGGTTCTGGAGCTTCGAATACTGTATTTGGTAGTCAAGGGGTAGGAAGTTTCTTATTTAAATTAACAGGTGGTTTAGCATTAGCATTTTTTATGACGAGCTTGACTTTGTCATATATGATAGCTACTGAAAAGGGAGAAAAGCAGGCGTTACCTCAACAAACATTGGTAGAAAAAAATAAAATTCCTGTACCAATGGATGGAAAAAAGTAATAGAATCCCCAAAAAACTATCAATAGTTGTTGTTGCTATTCTGGTGTTGTAGAGACAACTACTAATTTTTTTACATTTGCCGAAGTGGTGGAATTGGTAGACACGCCGTCTTGAGGGGGCGGTGGCGAAAGCCGTGTCGGTTCGAGTCCGACCTTCGGCACCATTAATTACGAGTAAAATAACATGAGCGTATCCGATTATTTACCCGTACTTGTCTTTATAGTATTAGGTCTTGCCTTGGGTTTGGCTATGCTAGGGGCAGGTTCATTATTGTCTAATCACAAGCCTAACAAAGAAAAAAACTCGCCATATGAGTGTGGTTTTGCGGCTTTTGAGTCATCACGAATCCCTTTTGATGTCAGGTTTTATTTGGTAGCCATATTATTTATTATCTTTGATCTCGAAACAGCATTTTTCTTTCCTTGGGCTTTGGTATTACGCAAAATTAGTTGGTTTGGCTTCTATGCAATGCTATTGTTCCTCGGGCTCTTGGTGATTGGCTTTATCTACGAGTGGAAACGCGGTGCACTTGAGTGGGAATAATATTTCGTTTGATTGCAATAGAAAACTAAACTATGAACTAATTTGATAACGGTATTCTTGCTTGGGCTCGTGGTATCATATGCTGATATCCTTGTTCTCTTGGCTGGGAGATGTTGCCAGCATTAATAATCATAACTATTCATTAAATAGATAGAGGTTTGCGATGGCAATTGCAGAATTGCAAAAAAATGGCTTTACCACCACTAGTCTTGAGAAACTAGTGAGCTGGGCCCAAAGTGGTTCTATGTGGCCTATGACTTTTGGATTGGCTTGTTGTGCGGTAGAAATGATGCACGCTGGTGCAGCGCGCTATGATCTCGATCGATTTGGAATTATTTTTAGACCAAGCCCCCGGCAATCGGATGTCATGATTGTTGCTGGTACACTTTGCAATAAGATGGCCCCGGCTTTAAGAAAAGTTTACGACCAAATGCCTGAACCACGTTGGGTGATTTCAATGGGATCTTGTGCGAATGGTGGAGGTTACTACCATTATTCTTATTCGGTTGTCCGTGGATGTGATCGTATTGTTCCCGTTGATATTTATGTTCCAGGGTGCCCACCGACTGCTGAAGCTCTGTTGTACGGTATTATACAACTGCAGAATAAAATTAGACGCAAAGGTATTATTGAAGCCTAGGGTTGTCAGCAAATAGGCTTAGGCCTCGATTCGTACAGGGGTGATTAAATGACAAAAAACAACCGTTTAGCACAAATACTTGAAGAACAATTCGTGGATCAATTAACCTCAGTAAGCATTGCTTATGATGAAGTTACCGTAGAATGTGATGTGGGATTTATTAAATCTCTATTAATCCAACTCAATAGCCACGAACTTTTTGCATTTGATATCTTGATTGATTTGTGTGCCGTCGATTATTTGAATTATGGTAATTATGATTGGAAAACTGAAATAGCATCAGAAAGCGGTTTTTCTAGAGGTGTAAATGCCGGTGCTCTTCAAGAGGTAAAGCATGATAACTCGCGTTTTGCAGTGGTATACCATTTACTATCAACACGGTTGAATCATCGGTTACGAGTAAAAGTTTTCTTAGATGAAGCATCCTTAGTATTGCCATCTGTACATGAGATTTGGAAAGGTGCAAATTGGTTTGAACGTGAGGCTTATGATTTATACGGCATTTTATTTGATGGTCATCCTGATTTACGGCGAATATTAACTGATTATGGTTTTATTGGTCATCCATTTCGCAAAGATTTTCCTCTCAGTGGTCATGTGGAAATGCGTTATGATGCTAAGTTAGAAAAAGTTATTTATGAACCAGTGGATATCACACCAAGAACGCTGGTTCCAAAAGTCATTCGAAACGATAACCGTTATCATGATTTCCATGAAGGTGAAAAATGAGCGACTTACAAAATTATACACTCAACTTTGGTCCACAACATCCTGCTGCTCATGGTGTACTTCGCCTAGTGATGGAATTTGATGGCGAAACAATTGTACGAGCCGATCCTCATATTGGTTTATTGCACCGTGCTACTGAAAAGCTTGCTGAAACAAAACCCTATATACAAAACATAGGGTATATGGACCGTCTAGATTATGTGTCGATGATGTGTAATGAGCATGCTTATGTTCGTGTCATAGAAAAACTATTGGGAATTAATGCGCCCATCAGAGCTCAGTATATACGGACTCTATTCGATGAGGTGACTCGTATTCTTAACCATTTACTATGGCTAGGGGCTGTAGCTTTAGATATAGGGGCAATGACAGTATTTTTATATTGCTTTCGTGAACGAGAGACCCTTTTTGATTGCTATGAGGCTGTTTCTGGCGCACGTATGCATGCTAGTTATTATCGTCCGGGTGGTGTCGCTAGAGATTTACCCGATACGATGCCCAAATACAAGGAATCTCGTTGGCATAATGAACGCCAAACAGACAAATTAAATCAAGATCGTGAAGGGAGCCTCCTCGATTTTCTGTCGGCTTTTAGTCAACGTTTTCCGGGTTGTGTTGATGAATATGAGACACTGTTGACTGACAATCGAATTTGGAAACAACGTACAGTAGACATAGGAATCGTTTCACCGGAAGATGCTTTGCAGTGGGGATTTTCTGGGCCGATGTTGAGAGGATCTGGCATAGCATGGGACTTAAGAAAAAAGCAACCTTATGCTGCTTATGACCAAGTTGATTTTGATATACCTGTAGGAAAAACAGGTGATTGCTATGATCGATACTTAGTTAGAGTTGAAGAAATGAGGCAGTCAAACAGAATTATTCAGCAATGTATCAATTGGTTACGTGCAAATCCTGGCTCAGTAAAGTTAGATGATCATAAAATCACCCCTCCGACCCGAACAGAAATGAAGCACGATATGGAAGCCCTGATTCATCATTTTAAACTATATAGTGAAGGATTTACATTGCCTCCAGGCGAAGCTTACTCGGCGGTAGAAGCACCTAAAGGTGAGTTTGGAATTTATATGATTTCAGATGGGGCAAACAAACCCTATAGGCTTAAAATTAGAGCGCCAGGTTTCGCTCATTTATCAAGTTTTGATGAAATGGTTAGAGGTCATATGCTTGCTGACGGCGTCGCCATATTAGCTAGCCAAGATATAGTTTTTGGTGAAATTGATCGATAGCAAGGAATTTTCAGTGATAGACGAGTAGTCACAAGATTCGTTTATACTGAGTTCCGTTTACAAATTAAACACAAATAGGTTTAAATATGTCTGACAATGCAGCTCAATTGATTACGCAATATATGCCTGCCAATCGTATGCAGGAAATTGATAATTGGATTGCCAAGTATCCACCTGAACAAAGGCAGTCAGCTGTTATGGCAACCTTAATGATAGTACAAGAAGAACATCGGTATTTAACACCTACACTAATGGATGCCGTGGCTGCCTATCTAGGCATGCCGGCAATAGCTGTATATGAGGTAGCATCGTTTTACACTATGTATGAGCATAAGCCCTGTGGTCGTCATCTAATAAATGTTTGTACCAACATTAGTTGCCAATTACGCAATTCAGCTGCTGTAGTTTCCCATCTAGAAGAAACACTAGGCATCAAGCTAGGTGAAACGACTGCAGATGGTCGTTTCACTCTACGTGCGGTGGAGTGTTTAGGGGCTTGTGTCAATGCACCAATGATGCAGGTCGATAAAGATTATCATGAAAATCTAACTGCCGATAAAATTGATACTGTCTTGGAGGCATACCGATGACAGACATAACTATTCAACTCAATCAAGTGTGTTACCGTTCATTGCATTTAGATCAACCATGGCTACTGCAATCATATGTTAGCATAGGCGGGTATTCTGCTTGGCGTCGTATTTTACAAGAGCAAACACCACCACAACAGATCATCGATGAGCTAAAAGTTTCTGGATTGCGAGGACGAGGTGGCGCCGGGTTTCCTACAGGATTGAAGTGGAGCTTCATGAATCGTAATACACCTGGACAGAAATACGTTGTGTGTAACTCTGATGAGGGTGAGCCTGGAACTTGTAAAGATCGCGATATTCTCCGTTACAATCCACATCAATTGATAGAAGGCATGGCTATTGCTGGTTATGTCATGGGCGCAAGTGTGGGATACAACTATATACGTGGAGAGTTTTGGGAACCCATACAGCGTATGGAAGCAGCCTTACGAGAAGCTTATGATGCCGGTTTATTAGGGAAAAATATTCTTGATTCAGGTTTTGATTTTGATTTATTCAATCATCTTGGTGCTGGCGCCTATATTTGTGGTGAAGAAACAGCTTTACTAAATTCAATTGAGGGCAAAAAAGGCATGCCCCGTTTTAAACCCCCGTTTCCAGCTAATTACGGTTTATATGGCAAACCAACCACTATTAATAATACGGAAACGTTTGCTTCTGTGCCGGTTATTCTTGAAAGAGGTGGCGAATGGTTTTTACAACAAGGAAAACCTAATAATGGTGGAACAAAGTGTTTTAGTGTCAGCGGTCATGTCAATAAACCAGGAAATTTTGAAATTCCTTTAGGCACACCATTTAAAACACTATTATCTTTAGCCGGTGGTGTGTTGGCAGGTAGACGGTTAAAAGCGGTTATTCCTGGCGGTTCATCCATGCCCGTATTGCCAGGTGATGTCATGATGTCAGTTGATATGGACTATGATAGCATTCAAAAAGCAGGTTCGGGGCTTGGCTCCGGCGCAGTAATCATTATGGATGAAACAACATGTATGGTTGATGCACTTTATCGGATTTCAGAATTTTACATGGAAGAGTCTTGCGGACAATGTACTCCGTGTAGAGAGGGTACCGGTTGGTTAGTGCGTTTACTACATAGAATCAAAGCTGGCCATGGTAAACCAGGTGATATAGAGAAATTAGTAAATGTCGCAAATAATATCGAAGGTCGGACTATTTGCGCTTTAGGCGAGGCAGCAGCATGGCCCGTGCAAAGTTTCATTAAGCATTTTTATGATGAATTTGATTATTTCATTAACCATAAAAAATCAAGCGTTACCGAGCATTATTGTTCAATTTAATAAGGTTTAACGATGGCTACTATTGAAATCGATGGCATAACATTAGATGCAGAAAACGGCAAAATGATCATTGAGATTGCAGATGAGGCAGGAATTTATATTCCTCGCTTCTGTTATCATAAAAAACTATCAGTAGCAGCTAATTGCCGCATGTGTTTGGTAGAAGTTGAAAATGGCCGTAAACCCGTTCCTGCATGCGCAACACCCATTACAAATGGAATGAAAGTATTCACAAAATCTCAAGAGGCTATACGATCTCAACAAGCGGTAATGGATTTTCTGCTCATTAATCACCCTCTTGATTGTCCGATTTGCGATCAAGGGGGCGAATGTGAGTTACAAGACTTATCATTGGGTTATGGCGCAGATTCATCAAGTTATGAAGAAACAAAAAGAGCTGTTCAAGACAATGATTTAGGACCTCTGATAGCAACGGAAATGACTCGATGTATACACTGTACTCGTTGTGTCAGATTTGGAGATGAAGTAGCTGGTTTGCGAGAATTGGGTGCAACAGGTCGGGGCGAAAAGGTAGAAATAGGCACCTATATCAAACATAGCATCACATCTGAAGTATCAGGCAATGTGATTGATTTGTGTCCTGTGGGGGCGCTTACTTCAAAACCATACCGATTTACCGCGCGCGCCTGGGAATTAACACAACATGACAGTATAGCTTTGCACGATTGTATTGGTTCCAATGTATATTTGCATGTCCGCCGCAATGAACTGATGAGAGTTATTCCTAAAGAAAACGAAAAAATTAATGAAACGTGGCTGTCTGATCGAGATCGGTTTAGTTATCTTGGATTAAAAAGTCATGCACGCGCTAAGCAGCCAATGATCAAGCGCAATGGACAGTGGGAGATTGTAGATTGGCAAACTGCAATAAGATTTACTGCAGAGGGGCTTAGTCGAATTATCGAACAACATGGACCTGAGCAAATGGCAGCATTTGCATCACCTTCATCATCATTAGAAGAATTGTATTTATTGCAAAAACTGATGCGAGAGATGGGGGTTAACAATGTCGATCATCGCCTACAACAAGTGGATTTCCGTGATCAGTCATATCAACCTGTCATGCCAAAAGGCTCACTCAGTTATAGTCAAGTGGATAGCCAAGAAAATATTCTTCTTATAGGAACTAATCTTGATCGTGAAGTACCCTTAGCAGGCCTAAGAGTCCGAAAAGCATTTCGTAATGGTGCAAAAATTTATGCGATTAACCCAGTGGATTACGATTATCATTTTTCAGTCACTGAAAAAATTATTCTGTCTCCTCAGGATTTGCCAGCGCAATTGGCTTGTTTACTGTTGGCGCTCATCGAAGATCCTACCCAATTATCAAGTCATATTCAGCGCTTGCTTATCGGATTAAAACCAGATCATAAAATTAAAGCGTTGGCAGCGGCACTTCGATGTTCAAATGCAGCTATTATTACAGGTTCTATCGTTGAAAATCATCCGGATGCATCCTTATTAAGAACGTTGATAAAATTAATCACACAATTTAGCGGAGCTAAGATTCTCAGGTTAACTACTGGGGCAAACGCAGCGGGCGCTTGGCTAGCTGGAATGATTCCACATAGGGCTGAAGCTGGCCGTAATAGTCCTGACCTAGGTTTGGATGTGCAGGCAGCCTTAGCAGCAAAACTCAAAGGATATGTTTTAATGGGAGCGGAGCCAGCCTATGATTTTGCTAACCCATACCAAGCAAGACAATCGATGCTAGCTGCTGAGTTTGTTGTGGTATTAAATGCATTTGCAAGCTCATCCATACAAGATTATGCAAATGTCATCTTGCCGATTGCTCCTTATGCAGAAACTTCTGGAACATACATCAATGTTGATCAGGTATGGCAGACTGTGGCAGGTGCCATGTCACCATGTGGTGAAGCAAGGCCTGCTTGGAAAGTACTGCGTGTTCTTGCAAACATATTGCAATGCAAAGGATTTGAATACAGCTCTACCGATGAAATTAATTTAGAGATTAAATCTAATGTTCAGATGATGTCGGCTATTCAGTCTGAGCTGTTTTATCCGGAATCCTTACCTCTTAGTAATAAAGAATTGGTGCGAGTTGGCGAGTGGCCTTTGTATCGTTCAGATTCAATTGTTCGTCATGCTGATGCTTTACAAAATTGTGCAGCAGCAGAGGTAGCTTGTATACGAATAAATCCTGCAACAGCAGACAAATACAACCTAAGTGATTTTGCTACTGTATCTCAGGGGGATATTGAGATAACATTGCCTCTCAAACGAGATAACCGTATAGCACCTGATGTTGTATGGGTTGCGAATGCGATGCCAGAAACAGTTGATCTAGGTCACGCATTTGCGTCAATAATGATAACAGGTTAAGTAGGTAAAGACATGTTGCATGATATAGCCATTTTACTATGGATAATAATAAAAATTTTAGTGATTGTTTTACCCTTGTTACTAGGTGTGGCGTATCTCACTTATGCGGAGAGAAAGGTTATCGGTTACATGCAAGTACGTATTGGTCCTAATCGTGTAGGTATTCTCGGTTTGTTGCAGCCTATCGCAGATTTAATAAAGTTACTTCATAAAGAAATTATTATTCCAACACAATCAAATAAGTATTTATTTGTAATTGCACCCTTGTTTTCGTTAGTTCCGGCTTTAGCTGCTTGGGCTGTTATACCCTTTGAGCAAGCCATGGTCCTAGCAAATATTAATGCGGGTGTTTTATACATATTTGCAATGAGCTCATTAGCTGTCTATGGAATATTAATAGCCGGATGGGCATCCAATTCGAAGTATGCCATGTTAGGAGCTTTGCGAAGCGCTGCACAAACAGTCTCATATGAAATTGCCATGGGATTTTCATTGGTTGGAGTCTTGATAGCTTCCGGGAGTATGAATTTAACTGATATAGTCAACGCTCAACAGGGAAGCTTATTGCACTGGTGGTTTATACCGCTATTTCCGTTATTCCTTACTTTTTGGATATCAGGAATTGCTGAGACCAATCGCGCACCATTTGATTTAGCGGAAGGTGAGTCAGAAATCGTTGCTGGTTTCCATGTGGAGTATTCTGCTATTGGGTTTGCATTATTCTTTTTATCAGAGTATGCAAGCATGATTTTAATAGCTGTCATGATTAGTCTGTTATTTATGGGTGGGTGGTTATCACCATTCGAGGGACTACCAGGATTAGAACAACTATTCTTTTTTGTTCCTGGTATTGCATGGCTATTAATCAAGGTAATATTTTTCCTATTCGTTTATTTGTGGGTCAGGGCAACATTTCCTCGCTACCGATACGATCAGCTGATGCGGTTAGGTTGGAAGGTGTTGATTCCAGTGACTATTGTCTGGGTGATCGTCACGGCATTGATGGTTGTGGCACAACTTAAACCATGGTTTTGAAAAACCATAAGAGACCTCCAATGAAAAAAGCATATATTTACGTTAGGCATTATTTACGAAGTTTCTTCCTGATCGAATTATTGTCAGGTTTAAAGCTAACCCTTAAATATTTTTTTAAGAAAAAAATTACAATACAGTTTCCTGAAGAAACAACCCCTCTATCACCCCGTTTTCGCGGTTTGTTGGCGTTAAGACGATATCCAAATGGCGAGGAGCGATGTATTGCGTGTAAGTTGTGCGAAGCAGTTTGTCCTGCATTAGCCATTACCATTGAGTCAGAGCCAAGGGATGATGGTTCAAGACGAACGACTAGATATGATATAGATATATTCAAGTGTATAAATTGTGGTTTGTGTGAGGAGTCCTGTCCTGTAGATTCGATAGTTGTAACGCCGATACACCATTATCATGTTAACCAACGCGGCCAAAACATAATGACTAAAGAAAAATTGTTAGCAGTTGGTGACTTAATGGAAAAAAAATTAGCAGCCGATCGGGCTGTGGATAGTAAATACCGTTAATGAGGTAATAAATGCAAGATATTTGGATACAGATTATTTTTTATGTGTTTTCAGCAATAGCCGTATTATCGGCATTAATGGTAATCACCCAAAATAATCCTGTTCGTTGTGTACTATTTTTAGTGTTAGCATTCATAGCTAGTTCGGTACTATGGCTTTTAGTTGAAGCAGAGTTTCTAGCATTAGTACTTGTTCTTGTTTATGTCGGTGCCGTAATGACATTGTTTTTATTTGTAGTCATGATGTTAGATATTGATTTAGAGTCAATCAAACCACAATTAAAACGTTATTTACCTCTCGGTTTAATACTGGTTGCATCACTGACGGGATTACTGCTGAAGGCTTTGCCTCAAGATAAGCTGAGAACAAATGTGGAAGTGGCCATACCTATTGGAGAAACTATCGAAGGGTCTTCTGCATCAAATAATCATGAACAAGCATTATCTAATACTGAGGCCTTAGGTATGGTTCTATATACGGATTATGTGTTTGCTTTTGAACTAGCAGCAGTTATTTTATTAGTCGCTATTATTTCAGCAATAACCTTGGTGCATAAGAATCGTATCAGGACTATCAAACGTCAGAATGTTGTTGCACAAATTATGACGCAGCGAAATGATCGTATTCGTCTGGTAAATTTAATATCTGAGGAATAGTGTTGTTCGTGCAATAAATTTTGGCGACCATATTAAATAGAAATAACGACAATCAAGCCAGCTATGATAATAAGGCATCATAACCTTTAGAAAAAGCTAGTGTGCTTTCAACCAAGATCAAAGGAACGTCGTCACTAAAATAATGGGGAATGTGTATGATATCAGCAACACAGTATCTAATATTAAGTTCAATTTTATTTGGAATGAGCTTAGTAGGAATCATCATAAATCGTAAAAATGTTATTTTGCTATTAGTTTGTATTGAATTGATGCTTCTCGCTGTCAATACAAACTTTGTTGCTTTTTCGCATTATTATAACGAAACTGCGGGACAAGTATTTGTCTTTTTCATACTAACTGTAGCAGCAGCTGAAGCTGCAATTGGGTTGGCAATAGTGATGTTGCTGCATAAAAATAACGGCAATATTGATGTAGATAAGATGAATTATTTAAAAGGGTAGCCGCGTGAGTATTTTAACCTGTTGTTTATTTATAGTTTTATTACCATTAATCGGTTCAATAATAGCCGGATTTTTTAGAAATCAGATTGGCAAAGTAGGTGCGCACTGTGCAACATTAGCTGGGGTTGGTATATCGTTTTTTTTATCAATCTATGTAGCGGTACAAATCCTATCGGGTTCCGCATCACCAATAAACGTCAATTTATATACTTGGCTGAATGGTGGTGACTTATTTCCGTACTCATTCCATGTCGGTTTTTTAATCGATACACTGACAGTCGTTATGATGGTAATAGTCACTTTTGTTTCACTCTTAGTGCATATATATAGCATAGGCTATATGGAAGAGGACAGTGGATACCAGCGCTTTTTTTCATACATATCATTATTTACTTTTATGATGTTAATGTTAGTAACCAGTAATAATTTTATGCAGCTGTTTTTCGGGTGGGAAGGGGTAGGCTTAGTTTCTTACTTACTAATTGGATTTTGGTACCAAAAAGAGTCTGCTCTCCAAGGAAGTTTAAAGGCATTCTTAGTCAACCGAGTGGGTGATTTTGGTTTCATTCTAGGTATTGGTATGGTTTTGGCTTATACCGGTAGCCTAGATTACACCACGGTATTTAATAGCACCAGTTTACTTGCAGGAGAAACTATCGAGTTGTTCAATGGACATCCATGGTCAGTGATTACCGTTATGTGTATATTGCTTTACATCGGCGCTATGGGTAAATCAGCACAGGTGCCTTTACACATTTGGTTGCCTGAATCGATGGAAGGCCCTACTCCAATCTCAGCGCTGATTCATGCTGCAACAATGGTTACTGCTGGTGTATTTATGATTGCACGTATTTCACCAATGATAGAGTACACACCAACAGCACTAAGCCTTATTTTAGTGATTGGTGCAACCGGCGCATTGTTTACTGGCGTGTTGGCGCTAGTAATGAATGATATAAAGCGTGTGGTTGCATATTCAACATTGTCTCAGTTAGGTTATATGATGGTTGCTATGGGGCTATCTGCATATAATGCGGGCATGTTTCACCTACTCACTCATGCCTGTTTCAAAGCATTATTATTCCTAGCTGCGGGTTCGGTGATTATAGGTATGCATCATGAGCAAGATATGAGGAAAATGGGTGGTCTCTGGAAAAAAATGCCAGTGACGTATACAACCTATTTAATAGGAACATTGGCATTATGTGCTATTCCACCGTTTTCAGGGTTCTATTCGAAAGATACGATTATTGAAGCCGTTCTGTTATCACAGATACCAGGAACTACCTATGCTTATTATTGTGTATCGATAGGCGCAATAGTTACTGCACTTTATAGTTTTCGATCACTGTTTATGACGTTTCACGGCACTCCCCGAATGAGTCAAGAAACATATGAGCATGTTCACGAATCTCGCTGGGTCGTATGGTTACCATTGGTGTTGTTAGCAGTACCATCAATTGGTTTGGGTTACGTCTTATTTGTGCCTATGCTTTTTAAAGTCCCAGGATTTTTTGCTGATTCAATTTATGTTTTACCTGAACATAATTTATTAGAGCAGATGGGTGATGAAGTTATCTCTCCTTACATTAGTATGTTGCATGGATTTAAATCGCCTCTTTTCTGGGCCACATTAGGCAGTGGGATGATTATGTGGTTATTATATGTGGTTGCAACATCATGGCCAGCTAAGATAGTGAAGCGTTTTTCATTGATTTACTGTTTACTAGTGAACAAATATGGCATCGATCAGTTTACTGATACTGTATTTGTTAATGGTTTTAAGCTATTAGGGCGAGTGTTTTATAGTGTCAGTGAGCAAAAAATTATAGATGGTTTTATTGTCAATGGTTCTGCTAAATTAACAAATTGGCTTGCCTTTAAGTCTAGAAAAATACAAAGTGGTTATTTGTATCATTATATAACAGTGATGTTTATGAGCCTAATTGCACTAATATCCTGGCTATTACTAGCCAGTTAATAAATATCGTTCCGTAAGAATTAAAAGCTGAAAATAAGGGTAATGTATGTACCATTTACTGAATATATTGATTTGGCTACCTATTATAGGTGGATTTTTTGTTTTATTTGCAAATGATGATAATAATCCTAATATTGCTCGTTACTTATCTTTATTCATAGTCTTACTAACGCTAGCCTTGTGTGTTCCATTAGTCATAGGGTTTAATAGCAGTGAAGCAGGTATGCAATTCTTAGAACATCATAATTGGATGCCTGCCTTGGGTATTAATTATTCACTGGGAATAGATGGCCTATCTTTGTTATTAATTGTGTTGTCTGTTTTTACAAATTTAATCGTTATTTTATCGACCTGGGAAAGTATTCATGTTCGCGTAGGACAGTATATGTCGGCATTTCTCATTATGCAGGGTTTACTTGTTGGTATATTTTCCGCTTTAGATGCAATAGTGTTTTATATATTTTGGGAAGCAACATTGATACCTATGTATTTAATTATCGGTATTTGGGGATCTGATAATAGAATATATGCTGCACTAAAATTTTTCATTTATACGTTCCTGGGTTCAGTACTCATGCTCGCTGCATTTTTGTATCTTGGTTACCAAGCAGGGACATTTAACATAGAGTCGTTTTATGCTGTTAAATTAAACATGAGTGCACAAACACTGATCTTTATTGCATTTTTCTTGGGATTTGCTATTAAAATCCCAATGTTTCCAGTACACACGTGGTTACCTGATGCACACACTGAGGCGCCTGCAGGTGGTTCGATTGTATTAGCTGCAATTCTATTGAAGTTAGGTGCGTATGGTTTCATACGTTTCGCCTTACCAATCATCCCTGATGCATGCAGTAAATATGCAGTGATTATGATTGTTTTATCACTCATTGCGATTCTATATATAGGTTTAGTTGCAATAATTCAGCAAGACATGAAGAAATTAATTGCTTATTCATCAATATCTCATATGGGGTTCGTGACACTGGGGTGTTTCGCTATATTTGCAATCATGGGTCAGTCAAGCATTAGAAATGCAGCAATTGTTTTGGAGGGGGCAATCGTTGTGATGATCTCGCACGCCTTTATATCCAGTGCCATGTTTGCTGGCGTTGGATTTTTATATGAGCGAATGCATACCAGGGAAGTTAGTAACTTTGGTGGAATAGTTCATTCAATGCCAATATTTTCATCATTTTTCATGTTATTTGCGATGGCGAATGCTGGTTTACCAGGAACGTCTGGTTTTATAGGTGAATTTATGATTATTTTAGGAAGCGTTAAAGCGGGTTTTTGGATAGCTTTTTGGGCTGCAACAACTTTGATAATAGGTGCATCCTATACATTATGGATGTACAAACGAGTTATTTTGGGTCCTATAACACATGCAAAGATAGCTAACTTAAAAGATCTTTCAAAATTTGAGCTAACGGCTTATCTCCTACTAGCATCTATCGTCGTAGCCATGGGGGTTTATCCAAAACCGATGCTTGAATATGTACACCATACGGTCAATAACACATTAGTATTAGCAGATAAATCAAAATTATAACGTAAGCTATAATAATAGTTTTCCCAATTTACATGAATTAGTATTAGCTTCGGCTAGTAAATTTTTATTTAAGGTTAGATTCTCATGACACAAATACTAGATAATCTAGATATCGCTCTTCCAGAGATAATTCTATTAACAACTGCTTGCCTAGCCTTATTGAGTGATTTATTTTTTAGAAATAAATTAAAATTTATTTCGTACTATTGTAGTTTGGCTGGCCTTTTTTTAGCCGGTTTAATGAGTTATTGCTTACTTGAGCGCGGAACGGTTATTGCATTTCATGGATTGTTTATTGGCGATTGTTTAGCGCAGCTTATGAAGATCTTCATATGCATGACTGTTTTTTTGAGTTTTATTTATGCAAAAGAGTATGTTGTGCAAAAAGGAATATCGTTTGGTGATTACTATGTCATGGGCTTGTTTTCAACCTTGGGAATGATGGTACTAGTATCTGCACATTCATTGCTCACAATTTATTTAGGTCTAGAGTTATTATCGCTTCCGCTTTATGCGATGGTTGCCATAACTCGAAACAATAGTATTTCATCCGAAGCCGCCATGAAATATTTTGTGATGGGCGCGATGGCGTCGGGAATACTATTGTATGGCATGTCTTTATTATACGGGGCGACCGGAACCTTAGACTTAACACAAATGGCTAGCTGTATATCCGAACACTGGCAACAGGATAGAGGAATGTTGTCATTTGCTTTGGTGTTTATAGTAACCGGTATAGCATTTAAAATGGCCGCAATCCCTTTTCACATGTGGGCTCCTGATGTTTATGAGGGTGCGCCGACATCCGTTACATTATTCATTAGTGCCGCACCGAAGATAGCAGCTGTTGCGATGGCAATGCGATTACTCTTAATTGGGTTACCCGACTTTACCAATCAATGGCAACAATTAATATTGCTTGTTGGTTTGCTTTCTGCTGGCTTAGGGAATCTCTTAGCGCTAGCTCAAAATAGCATAAAGCGACTAATGGCTTATTCAGCAATTTCACATACGGGCTATGTTTTATTAGGTATCTTATCTGCTACTGATGCTGGTTACGCTGCGTCATTATATTATGTCCTTATCTATTCTTTAATGTCTGTTGCTGCATTAGGTTTGATCGTATTAATATCAAATTCCGGTACTGAGATTGAAAGCATTAGTGATTTACGAGGATTAAATAAACGTAGTCCATGGTTAGCATTTATGATGATGATCACTTTATTTTCTCTAGCGGGAGTGCCTCCAACGGTAGGCTTCTTTACTAAGTTATTTATACTTAAAGCATTAGTTGATGCTCAAATGACTTTAATTGCTATTTTGGGTTTGATTTTCGCCGTTATAGGTGCATTTTATTATTTACGCATTATTAAAATTATGTACTTTGATAATAGCGATCGTATGGATCCCATTAGTTTACCAACACTAACGAAGACAATCTTTACGCTAAATTGTTTATCGTTTGTCTATTTAGGCATTTTTCCTGGAGCTTTGTTTGCCTATTGCATGCAAGCCTTTATTAGGTAAAGGCCTGATTGGAGCCGATTGTCCGCAGCGGAATTCTGAATGACCTGATTCCTGCCTGCTCTGCTTTCTTGACGAAGTCGTCATTTTGCAAGCGGGATCTATCAATACACGTTCTCTCATTCCGCACCTGAATTTTGAATTTCAGTAAAATTCATCAAAAAAAAGTTGACCTGGAACCCTAATTTTGACCTATTACTCACTTTTGGTGAAAGAAAAGTGAACCTACAAGATTGCACATCAAAATCTATTGACCATCTTGGTCTGGTTTCAGCTCTATGTCAGGAGCTTGGGATTGCAGCGTTTATCGATAATCAACTATCCAATCAGTCTGAATATCGGTATGCGGTTAATTAACCGCTTACAAATCAGGTGCGGAATCCGAGGTTTAATACATTTAAAAAACTATGCAATTAAAATCTCCCAATTGCTGATAAGCAGGGAGTGTAATTAACTTTGTAGATCTTGCAGATGGTAAATTGTTGCATTATGAACATTGAAAATTTTAGCAATTTCACTGACTTATTTCTCTTCTCTTAATAATGGCGCTTAGGGAACAATGGAACAGCCAAGTCACTTAAGGTCCATTAATCTCCTATGTTAAATTTTTCTCCTAGAGCTTTCTTAAACCATTCTGGCACTTGATCTGTTTTCATTACCAGTAAATGGCCATTTGTTACCTCTGCTAGCCAGATATGCTCATGAGTAGAGTTATCAAAAATATACGCACGATTCGTAAATTTAATGGCCTCCATTAGCAAATCAAGAGAGCGTTGGTAGCGGCTCACAATCTTATCTTCAGGAACAGAATGCCCACCCATTTTTACTCTATATCGAACACGTGAAATATTAATAACAGGATCTTCGGTAGCCACATAATACAGATAGGTTCTATAACCTTTTAATTGGGCTTGTCGAAGTAGTTCAATTTTATCTGTAAAAGACATAACCGTCTCAAAAGTAAAAGACTTTGAGCACTGAATAAGCTTATGACGAATAAAATCTGCTGCAACTGAAGCAAAATACGCATTAACTTCCACATTGAAAAAACTCAGCTTACCTTCATTAAAGCGTAAATTTTGCACCTCATCTAATAGATCTGCCTTTTTTAGAAGAGTTGATTCAGAGAAAAAATCCAAGATTTATTTTTCTGTAGACTCAACTTGATAGCTTGTGAGATCTAAAAAATCATACTCACCAATTTGCTTCTCGATTTCATCTGGATTAACAAATACTCCGAGCAATTCTGGGCGAATAATCGATTTAAATGTGCTTTTACCAGAACCATTTGGGCCTGCAAACATTCGCAATCGTAACATTTCTTGAGTCATGAATGTCTTTCCAATTTTTGACCACGTATAACTGGTGTCGCTGGAGGTAAATGTTTGATAAATTTATGTGTGCCATCAGGAAATACTTCTATTAACCTAAAAAAAGCAGTAGAGCAGAAACTGCCAATGTTGAACTATGCCATGC
>JBMLTO010000103.1:0-15509 GCA_049239925.1 Legionella sp.
GTTAAACATGGTTAGGTGAGAACACCCTCTGAATGGCAATATTCAAGCATTCATCGATACATTAACTCAGGGATTTTACCATATGAGATGTGCAGCTTATCGTTAGTAGAGTGTTTTTCCGTCATAAAAGATCCAAGACAACAGAGCAAGATAGAGCATGAGCTCATCGATGTGCTGATTGTATGCATTTTAGGAGTTATTTGCGGAGCAGAGGGTTGGCAAGACATAGAAGAAGTAGGCCATGCACGCTTAGGCTGGTTGCAAGAGCGTGTTTTTTTTAAAAATGGAATCCCCGTAGATGATACGATAGCAAGGATGATGTCTGTATTAGATCCAGAGGCGCTTCAAATGAGTTTTATACAGTGGATGAAAGCGGCACAAGAGGCGTCAGACGGTAAGGTTATTGCTGTCGATGGGAAAACGCTACGACATTCGTATGACAAAAAGAAACGTAAAGCAGCTATCCATAGGGTCTCTGCTTTTGCTGTGGAGAATGGTGTTGTCCTAGGGCAAATTAAAGTGGATGATAAATCCAATGAAATTACAGCGATACCAGCCCTGCTTGAATTGTTGGACATTAAAGGCTGTATTGTGACGATAGATGCCATGGACTGCCAAGAAAAAATAGCTGAAAAAATTATTCAAAAAGAAGGTGATTATATACTGGCTGTCAAGGACAACCAAAAAGCGGTTCATGATGAAGTAGACGACTTTTTTAAGACAGCTTGCCAATTTAATTTCCAGGATATTGCGCATGATTATTTTGAAGAAAATCATAAAGGGCATGGCCGTGTTGAGTCCAGGCGCCATTGGATAACGGACTGTTTAGATACTATCTCCAAGCCTGAGCGATGGTCCTCTTTAAAAAGTATCGGGATGGTTGAGGCAGAGACGTATATCGATGGGAAAACTTCCATCGAGGTTCGATATTTCATTGCATCAATAGAACCTGATGCCAAAATATTTGCTAATGCAATTAGGAAGCATTGGTCTGTTGAAAACCAGCTTCATTGGGTACTCGATGTATCGTTTAGAGACGATGACTCTAGAGTTCGTAGAGACAATGCAGCAGAAAATTTAGGCGTCTTCAGGCATATTGCTATCAACAGTTTGCGTAATGAAAAAACGTGCAAAAAAGGCATTAAAGCCAAGCGATACAAAGCTGCCCTTCAGCCAGATTATGCACAGGTCGCGTTAAATGACATTTTTTGAACACTCATGCGTTTGCCCTGTATCTTTTGCTAAATCGATACCTAATATAGTAGTATTCTTCATTGGACTCTCCCTTATTTTTATTAGTTGTTAATAAACCATTTTGGCTCATCTAATAGCCGTTTAAAAGGGGGAATGAGTCCATATCATTGTGCTGCAACTTTGCGACATCCAGGAAATGGCCAAGTTAAAAATGAACCTGATTCATTGCCCTAATCTGTTGATTAATCATAACAAACTCATCATATAACGATTCTAATATCAAGTATAAAACGAGTTCCCAATGGCTGGTTCCTATAGTTGGCTACCCATGTAATCATTGAAAGTTGATGATATCATCGCATGGAGCCCAATACTCTGATGAAAACGTTGGTTTATTAGGAGGTTCATGAAACTGATGTGGAGGCTGCTCGACGTGAACAGCGGTTCAAAAACTGGTCCAGGCAGTGGACATTAAATTTGATGGAGAACCTAAATCCAAACTGGCGTGATCTCTATGAAGAAATTTGCCGCTGATTAAGAGCGAATGGATGTCGCGGCACTTAGACGGGAGAATGAATAGTCAACACGCCCTAAACTTCTTAGAGTGGTTCCCCCCCCCCCTCAAAGAACTAGGATTCTATTTTAAAGCCTGACTATTTCTGTGGTTAGCAAAATCATCAATGCATCATCCATGGAAAATGGAAAAGCTTAACCCTAGCGTGCTGATGACACTGAGGGCAACGGCTCTTAGAGACATTAAAGAAGACCTAACGTTTAATAACAGCGGCAGTCATGCGCGAAATGCAAGTTTGGCGTCCTTGATCATCAAAAATATCAACAGTCCAAATTTGTGTCATTTTTCCCAAATGGATGGGACGAGTAATTGCCATTACGTTTCCTGACGTTACCGAACGCAGATGATTAGCATTGATTTCAAGTCCCACACAATAAAATTTATTCAGATCAATCACTGCATTAGCAGCAGTGCTAGCAATTGTCTCAGAAAGAACAACATTTGCACCACCATGTAAAATACCGATGGGTTGTTTGGTTTTTTGAGCGACTGGCATGATCGCGGTCATCGAATCATCATCAACCGCGGTAAACTCTATACCCAAATAATCGGCAAGAGTATTTTCACTACGTTGATTAAGCTCTAATGGCGTAAACTGCTTAAACCATATTGCCATTTTAACTCCTTAATTTAACTTATTTAATAACCTAATATTCATATTTCTTCTATGTTAACTAAATATAGTCGTTATCTGGATAAAAAAATTAGTTATCAATATACAATTTTCATAATTTCATACTACTATGTAAATGTGAATAGAAAATTAATTTAAATTAACTATATTAGGTAGTCAGTAGATAAGCAAATAGAGGATAACTTTCAATCTAACATTGCTTTAGTAGTTTAATTCACCAATAACAATAAGGAAACATTTATGAAAAGGACATTTTTAAATAAAATATTACCAGCAACTGTACTATTAGTCAGTGTAAGCGCATTAACAGCTTGTAACTCGATTCAAAGTACAGCGCATGGCATTAGTGAGACAGCTACACACGCCACTACAGAAGTCAAGCACAACAAGCATATTGGCCACAAACATCATAAACATGGTCATAAGCATCATAAACACGGTCATAAGCATCACAAAGCCCATGGGCATCATCACCATGCTAGTAAACACAAACATAAAACATCCCCTATGAGCAAAGCTACATTGGCTGAAACAACCAATGCGACCAACAAAAGCACAGAAGTAAATAATCAAACCAGCGGCAACTTGCCCGTAGAAAAAACAGCAACAACTGATTAATCATTGCAGCAGAGAGAGGTAACTATAACCGTACCTCTCTCTGACTATAACAATTCGTTAAACGTATGATAGTGCTTCCGCGAAATAATAACCGACCATGCTTTTCAATTATAGATTAGGGCTGCCTTCTCTTGTCTGCTCCATCCTTCGATTTGTTTTTCGGCACTCAAGGCTTCCATATCTGAAAATCAGCTTGATTGACACAAATGCTCAAAAGAAAGCATTGAGTCGTTCATCTATCTGCTCTCTTTAAGCTTCCTAAAAAAACCTTCGAGACGCGTGCGTAGAACGCGCCTCAGGGCGAACGCTCCTGGGAATGGCTAAAGTTGAGATAATAGAGTAACTCATAAAAGAATGACCAAGAGATCATATTGTATTAATATTTATCATGTATTATAATTAAATAACAAATAATACACTATTACTGGATTATATATGATCATTAGACTAGGCAAACGTGAATTTACTCCAGAAAATTATTTTTTTAATCGAAAGAATGCATCTGAGAAAATTATCAAAATAACAGAAGACATTAGGAATCTAGAAAATAACGCATTAAACCAGGTGCTCACCAAATCAACTATAAAAAAAATATTAAATAAATTAACTATACAATTGAGTGATAACGATATCGATGCGCTGGCCAATAAAACACCAAACCATTTATTGGATAAATTACGTGAATTTGAACCAAAAAAACTCATGAGCCTTAAAGAACTCAACCAATTTGAACGCAAAAATAAGCAAGCGTTGACATCAAGAAAAAAATATTATGATGATTATATCCCTGAACATGAACGAGCATTGGCAGAATATCAATCAAATTTACTCAAGTTATCTACCAACATCGATTTCGAAGTACCCTTTTATGAATATGCTTCTAACCAGCAAAAGCTTAGGGAATTAAGACAAGAGCTAAATGATACTCAATCGTTTTTAAACGAACTCAGCCTGGAAGAGATTGTTTTAAATGCAAACGATGAAAATGTTGGTGGGGGGGCATTTGGAGTATCGACGACAGTAACAGAGCATCTGTGCGGTCAGCATACATTAAATGTTGCTTATCCTTTTTATGCCCAAATTTGCCAGGTAGTAAGCACGTTTAATCAAATAAACAGCTTGTGTGAAGAATTTCTAACAAACCCCTATATCAGCAAAAATGAATCAGAATGGCTTAAAAGATGTATTTTAGTCATTAACGATAGAAATCTGTCATTACAAACTCGTTTTGATAATTTAGCCAATGAAATTAATATGTTCAGACCTGAAAGCACCATCAGTTATAAATTTAAAAATTTTTTCTCCTACTTAATTAACTTTACAAAATCAATTTTTAACCTAGAAAAAAGGGAACTACACTATAACTTTTTTAGTCAAAGCAGCAATAAACGTCATGCTCTTTTCAAGTTAACAAAAGATAATGCTAATAACTTTCTCGAAGCACAGTATAAAAACTTAATCGAAGAGTTAGAAGATTATAACAAAAATCACAAACCTTAATACCAATAAACTCTATAAAAACTATGTTAAAAAAACGCGATAAGCCCTTAGTAGGGCGTATCGCGTTTATCATTAACAACTTCATGCTCTGAGCTATATCAATTATTTGTAGATATTGGATCTTCGTTGCTGCCAACATCGTTTGTAGCCGGCACAGACTGTTCATGATGCTCTGTTGAAAGGCTGACCGGTTTACTCTTCCACTCCAATTTGACTCGACCTTGCTTATCTACCCCAGCAACAAATACATCGATTTCTTGACCTTCCTGCAAAATATCATCTACTTTTTGTGAACGCTCAGCACAGATTTGTGAAATATGTAATAAGCCATCTTTGCCAGGCAATAAATTCACAAACGCACCAAAATCTACAATTTTGTTAACCTTGCCATGGTAAGTCTGCCCTACCTCTATATCAGCAACTAATACCTTGATTTGTTGTTGTGCTTCATGCAAAGCCTCCATATTAGGCGAAAATAATTGCACAACCCCTGTATCATCAATATCTATGGAAACACCTGTTGTTTCTATAAGACCCTTGATAGTAGCCCCACCCTTTCCTATCACTGTTCTGATTTTATCTTCTGGAACCTTCATCGTAACTATTCTAGGTGCATGGCATGAAAGCTCACCGCGATGCTCAGCTAATGCATTATTCATAATACCTAATATATGCTTACGCCCAGCCAAAGCTTGCTCTAATGCTTGCTCCATAATGGCTTTGGTGATTCCTTTGATTTTAATATCCATTTGTAATGCGGTAATACCTAGTTCAGTTCCTGCAACTTTAAAATCCATATCACCTAAATGATCTTCATCACCTAAGATATCCGTAAGAACGGCAAATCGCTCACCATCTTTGATTAATCCCATCGCCACACCAGCTACTGGCGCTTTTAATGGTACGCCAGCATCCATTAGAGCAAGACTAGTACCACAGACAGTCGCCATCGAGCTGGAACCGTTTGATTCAGTTATATCTGATACTACTCTTAAAACATAAGGAAAAATATTAGCAGTTGGTAATACTGCCGTTAAACTTCGCCTAGCCAAACGACCATGGCCAATTTCTCGACGTTTAGGGCTGCCTACTCGGCCAATTTCACCAACAGAATAAGGAGGGAAATTATAGTGAAGCATAAAACGATCTTTAGTTTCACCTTCTAATTTATCCAGGGTTTGAGCATCCCTTTCATTACCTAATGTGGCTGCAACGATGGCCTGTGTTTCACCACGAGTAAATAAAACTGAACCATGTGCTCGCTCAAGAAAACCTGTTCGAATCGCGATAGGCCTTACTGTATGTTGATCACGTCCATCAATACGTGGCTCACCATCAAGAATTCGTTTACGAACAGTCTCTTTTTCCAATGCACCTAATATATTTTCTACTGCATCGCAATCCAAGTTATCTTGTTCACTTTTAAGCTGTTCGATGACTTGCTGATGAATGATATCTAATCGTTGGTACCGTTGTTGCTTATCTTTCAGTAAATAAGCGTGGGCGATTTCTTCAGCAGCAAGTTCCTTAATACGCTGTTCTAATTCAATCTGCACTGGAGCAGGGGTCCACTCAAATGCGGGTTTATTGACTTCAGCAGCAAGCTCTTTGATGGTACGAATAATGCCTTGCATCATTTCATGACCAAAAAGCACAGCACCTAGCATAATGTCTTCACTAAGCTCGTGTGCCTCCGATTCTACCATCAATATAGCATCATCAGTACCAGCAACAACCAAATCTAACTGTGACTGCTGTAAGCTTTTATAACTAGGATTAACCAGATAAATCCCATCCTTATAACCAACACGCATTGCAGCAATCGGACCATGAAAAGGTAATCCTGAAATTGATAAGGCAGCTGACGCACCAATAATAGCGAGGATATCTGGGGAAACATCTGGGTTTAACGACATTACCGTTGCTATAATTTGCACGTCATTGCTAAATCCTTCGGGAAATAAAGGTCTTATCGGGCGATCAATTAGACGAGAGGTTAATGTTTCATGTTCACTGGGTCGTCCTTCACGCTTATTAAAACCACCTGGGATTTTCCCTGCCGCATAAGTCTTTTCTTGATAATCGACAGTTAAGGGGAAAAAACCATTATGTTCAGCATTACTTTTGCTATAAACAACAGTCACTAGAACTTGTGTACCGTTCATACTAACGAATACAGCACCATCAGCTTGTCTAGCTATTTCACCTGTTTCCAAACGTAGAACATGTTCACCCAATTGAACTTCTTTAATAATTTTAGGCATGTTTTAACCTCTATTTAATATATATGACTTATCTACAAACACTTGCATCCAGGTGCCAGTAGAGTTATACCTAGTCAAAAAAAAAGCGCAGAAAACTGCGCTTTACAATGTATTGTTGTACTTACTATCGAACATGTCTATGTATTAGTAAGAATCTCTTAGCCCTAAACTCTGAATTAACGCAGTATAGCGATCGTAGCTTGTTCTTTTTAAATACTTAAGAAGTTTTCGTCTCTTATTAACTAATGCTTGTAAGCCTCTGCGTGAATGAAAATCTTTCTTATGTGTTTTAAAATGATTGGTTAGATAATTTATGCGACCAGTCATTAGGGAGACTTGAACTTCTGAAGAACCAGTATCACTAACACCACGTTTATACTGATCAATAATTTCTGTTTTTTGTGCGCTAGTAAGCGACATATTCACTCCTGAAATAGCTTTAAGTGTATTGATAAAAATGAGCATTCTACCAATTGATGAAACTAGAAACAAGCATTCATTCAAAGTTGTCTCTGTACATAACAAAAAATATAATCTAAGCTGATAAAAATATCTTTAAGATCAATGCGATAAGTGTATTCTTTGCCTAGCCCGGTCATGCACACAAGATCTGTATTAATAGGTTATACTATGATTAACTAAATCCTCGCTCAGCAAACGTTTTACTTTAATGATACCTAGCTCATTAATCTCACCTAATCCAATGAATTCCCGATCCTGTTCTTGGTGATACAGACGAACATGGCCCCTCATTGCATGAGCATCAATATTATTTAGTATCTTTCCATAACGCAAGACTTGTACTTCCTCACTAGTCAGAACGAGCTTCGGTAAATAGCTAACTGCGCGCTCTATGGGTAATAAGCAGGCCTGTCTTTGTAACATTGATTGTTTCGTTAGTTCATCAATACTGTACATAGGCTCATCAGCAAAACCAGCACAATAATTTCTATGTAAACTCATTACATGAGCATTCACACCTAGTTGAGCACCTATATCCTCAACAAGATTGCGAATATAAGTACCTTTACTACACGATACGGTGAGACAAAAATCAGTACCATGAAATGAGTTTAACTGTAATTGATAAATAGTAACTTCTCGTGGTACTCGGGCAATTTCAACACCAGCTCTAGCATATTTATATAACGGGGTGCCTTGGAATTTTAATGCAGAATACATCGAAGGAATTTGATTAATTTTACCTTTAAATTGTTCTAACACCGATCTAAGTTGTTGCTCGTCAACCAAAAAATCATCAAGTTGGCAAATGATTTGACCAGTCGCATCACCAGTAGTTGTCTTAACGCCTAGACGCCCAGTTGTTTCGTAACACTTATCTGCATCTAATAAATATTGACAAAATTTGGTCGCCTCTCCAAAACATATAGGCAACATCCCTGTTGCCATCGGATCTAAACTACCCGTATGCCCAGCCTTTTTTGCATTTAATAAACGCTTAACTTTTTGCAGTACAGCATTTGACGTCATTCCTAAAGGCTTATTAACTAATAATATTCCATTGATTGATTGTTTTTCCTCAGCCTTCACTATCGTCCTCATCATTAGTATTGACTTGGTGTATTAAACGACTAAGATTTTTTGCATATTCAATTGATTCATCATAGATAAAACGTAATTGGGGTACCGTGCGAGTACTAATTGCCTTCGCTAATCCTGTACGCAAATAACTAGCTGCATTATTTAATATATCAACCGTTTCACGAGGATTATCATTCAATGAAGTAACATAAACTTTTGCATGTGCTAAGTCTCTTGTTACTTCTACCGCTGATATTGTAACGATACGTGGAAGACGAGGATCGATCACTTCTTGCTGAATCACTAAAGTTAACTTTCGCAAAATAGCCTCAGCAACCCTATCTGTTCGCTTGTACTGATTATTCATCACCTAATCTCTTTTAATTTCGATAGTCTCAAAAACTTCAATTAAATCACCTGCTTTAATATCATTGTAGTTTTTAACACCAATACCACATTCGATACCTTGTCTTACTTCAAGAACATCATCTTTAAAGCGTCGCAAAGATTCTAATGTTCCTTCGAAAATCACTACATTATCACGCAATACACGAATAGGATTATTTCGTTTAATCGTGCCTTCTATTACCATACAACCAGCAATCGCTCCCAATTTTGGAGAGCGGAACACATCTCGAACCTCTGCAATACCAACAATTTGTTCTTTAAATTTGGGTTCTGCCATTCCTGATAAAGCACCTTTTACTTGGTCGACAATATCATAGATGACACTATAGTAATTAATCGATACATTTTCTAACTCAGCCAAGCGCTTAGCACTTGCATCGGCACGAACGTTAAATCCTATTAGTAAGGCATTTGATGCAATAGTCAGATGAATATCAGATTCAGTAATCCCACCGACACCGCTGGCAATAATCTTTACATCAGCCTCATCAGTCGATAGTTTAACTAATGCATCTGCTATAGCCTCAACTGAGCCTTGCATATCTGCTTTTAGCACAACATTAAGAACTTTAGTTTCTGCAGCGGTCATATTATCGATAATACCTTCAAGCGTTGCCTTTTGTCGTCGAGCTAACTTGACATCACGAAATTTCCCTTGCCTAAACAAAGCTACTTCACGGGCACGCTTTTCATCAGGAACGACCAATGCCTCGTCACCCGCATGTGGTATTGCTGATAAACCGAGAACTTCAACAGGAATCGATGGGCCAGCCTCGTCAACCAATGTTCCATTATCACTAACTAAGGCTCTGACCCGACCATACTGTAGTCCTGCTAGAAGTATGTCACCCTTACGTAACGTACCATTTTGTACTAATATGGTTGCAACCGGTCCTCGGCCCTTATCCAGTCTTGACTCTATGACAACCCCTTTTGCCGCCCCATCAGTATGAGCAGTTAATTCTAATACCTCCGACTGTAGTAGAATCGCATCTAAGAGTTCATCAATACCAATACCTGTTTTGGCTGAAATATTGACAAACATCGTATCGCCACCCCAAGCTTCGGGAATTACCTCATAGTTGGATAACTCATTCATCACTCGCTCTGGATCTACACCTGGTTTGTCCATTTTGTTAACAGCGACAATGATAGGAACCTTCGCAGCCTTAGCATGCTGTACTGCTTCTACCGTTTGTGGCTTGACACCATCATCTGCCGCTACAATCAGAATAACAATATCCGTTGCTTGCGCTCCACGTGCTCTCATAGCAGTAAATGCGGCATGTCCTGGAGTATCTAAGAATGTAATACTGCCTTTAGGCGTGTGAACATGATAAGCACCTATATGCTGAGTAATTCCACCCGCTTCACCCGCGGCTACTTTTGTCGTGCGAATATAGTCTAGTAATGAAGTTTTACCATGGTCAACATGCCCCATAATAGTCACTACAGGTGCTCGAGACTCTTCAAGACTACCTTTACTAATAGATTGACCCAGTGTTTGCTCAATGGAATCGTCACTTAAACAAATTGCGTGATGCCCCATCTCTTCAACCACGATAACTGCTGTTTCTTGATCGATAACTTGGTTAATAGTTGCCATCGCCCCCAAGCCCATCATGACTTTAATAACTTCGGCTGCTTTCACTGACATGCGCTTGGCGAGGTCAGCTACGGTAATAGTTTCTGGGATAGCAACATCGTGTTTTACTGGTGTAGTCGGCATTGCAAAGCCATGGGTCAGCGCTTCTTCAGCTTCACGATATTTATCTGATTTCTCGTTTTTACGCTTTTTACCCTTGCTACGTTTATTATGTGCAGAGAGACCTCTATCATTTTCTTCGTGTAATGTCGGCTCGTATTTGCCCCTTTTTTTAGGCTTTTTGAACTCATTTTTATCCGATTCAATACTCGATTTCACCACTGTCTTTTTCTTTGGATTTCGATCTGTAGTTATTTTTTCACTCGTGTCTTGAACCACTGCAACCTCAGGAACGATGTTAGGCTCTGGGTCTGTTATATTATCCATATTTTCTGCAGACACGATATTTTCTTCTTCTGTAGCTGCATTTATATCATTAACTATGGCATCAGCGACAACAGTAGTCGGCTCCTCTGGTAGCTCACTTACAGCTAGATCCGCAGGCTCATCCCTAATATCTTCTATTTTATTCTCTGGTTCTGGTAACTGCTCAACCAATGCACTTCGCTTAACATAGGTTCTCTTCTTGCGCACTTCAATGTTTACCGTTTTACCACTATGATTATCTTGGCCAACAGTCACCTGTGTTATGCTTTTTCGGCGCAACGTAATGCGTTCAGGCGTCGCTTTGTCAACTTGGCCAGATGCTGGTTTTCCACTTTTGAGGTGGCTAAGTAAAATACGTTTCTGCTCGTCGTTGACAGTTTGCCCCTCTTCCTGAAAGGACAACCCAGCTTCCTGTAACTGTTTCAATAAGCGCTCAACAGGAATACCGACTACTTGGGCCAATTGTTTAACTGTCACATCCGACATAATTCTTTCCTCTTTCCGCTATTATCAATACAAATAGCTCTGGTATAGTACTAAATGCGCGTATAATGCCGCATACGTTTCTGTATACAGATTGATAGTGTTATTTAATCTGCAGTGAACCAAGGTTCTCTTGCTTTCATAATCAGAGCCCCAGCTTTTTCTTCGGTCATTCCAGTGATAGCTAATAACTCATCAATGCATTGCTCTGCCAGCTCATCCATGGTTGTAATACCCAAGCTCTTGAGTTGAGTCACAAGCTCTTGTGTCATTCCATCCATAGTCATTAAATCATTTTCTGGCTGCTCACTGTCTTGCTCAAATGTTAATGCTTGAGCAAGCAAAGTATCATTTGCCCTATTTCTAAGCTCATCAACAATTTCATCATCAAATTCTTGAATAGCTAATAGTTCTTCTCTCGGAACATAAGCAACTTCTTCTAAAGAAGAAAAACCATGTTGCACTAGTAATGAAGCTAACTCGTCATCAATCTCTAATGCAGATACAAACAATTGAGCAATCTTATTCGATTCCTCTTGTGTTTTTCCTTCAAAATCTTCAACGGTCATCACATTCAATGTCCACCCAGTTAATTGACTGGCTAACCGAACATTTTGACCGTTTCTGCCAATGGCTTGTGATAGCTGATCTTTGAGTACGGCTAAGTCCATCGTATGAGTATCTTCATCAACAACAATTGAACTAATATCCGCTGGTGCCATCGCGTTAATAACCAATTGTGCAGCATTGTCATCCCATAAAATGATATCAACACGCTCGCCACCTAACTCACTTGATACGGCTTGAACACGTGCACCACGCATGCCAACACACGCACCAATAGGATCTATACGACCATCATTAGTTTTAACAGCAATTTTTGCACGATTGCCTGGTTCACGTGCAGCAGCTTTGATTTCGATAATATTTTCGCCAATCTCGGGTACTTCAATACGGAACAATTCTACTAACATTTCTTTACGAGAACGACTGACTAATAACTGTGGTCCGCGTGCCTGCTCTGAAATATCATACAAATAAGCACGGACACGATCATTTGGACGAAACATCTCTTGGGGCAGCATTTCGTTACGTGGCATAAAAGCTTCAGCTTTACCACCTAAATCAATAATAACATTGTCACGTGTAACTTTCTTTACAGTACCATAAACAAGCTGACCGAGCTTGCTTTGGAATTGATCCACTATTAATCTACGTTCAGCATCGCGTACCTTCTGCATAATGACCTGCCTAGCGGTTTGTGCAGCGATACGTCCAAATTCGATAGATGGTGTTAATACTTCGATTCGTTCTCCAATCTTGATGCCTGGCTGTTGTTGTTGAGCCGTGTCCAAGGAGAGCTGTCTGTCGGGATATTCCAGCTCGTCATCTGCGACTACATCCCAAAATCGATAGGTCTGATACTCACCGGTTCGAGAATCTAGAAGAACCCTAACGCCAACATCCATTCCTGATAACTTGCGTGTAGCAGATTCTAATGCGGCTTGGATTGCATCAAGGACAACCTCTTTACTTACCCCTTTTTCGTTTGATAATGCTTCAGCTACTAATAATAATTCTTTGCTCATCGCGTCGCCTCACTAAACCGCCAAATTTGCTTTCACAATATTTGAAAACATAAATTCCTGTTGCTCATTGCCTATCATGAGCGTTAACTTATCTTCACTTGCTGACAAAATAGTACCTTCAAATTTACGCTTTGATGCTACAGCTTTATACAGTTTAACATGAACCACATACCCTATATACTGTTGATAATGTTCAGACTTCAATAAAGGTCTTGGCATCCCAGGTGATGATATTTCTAAGCTATAATTGCTTGCTATAGGATCTTCAACATCTAAGAGTGCACTTACTTGTTGACTGACTCGTTGGCAATCATCAATACCAACACCATCCTCTTTGTCTATGTAAATTCGTAATAAAGAATGCTTACCCTGTGCAAGATATTCACATCCCCACAAAATATATCCCATGCTTTCGATTGTAGGTTTAACCAGCTGCTCAATCTCTTGTTGTACCATAAAATCCTCGTTGTTATATTGCAATTCATCGATGCACAGAACTAACTAAACCATGATCCTTATTAGTTGACATTCTTACTGAGCCCATGCGGATTGCCCCGGATATGATATGGCAGCTTGAGTAGCTGTACTGACAGGACTTATGAAAAAATCCAATTTCTTTGTCGAAAAATATTTAAAACTCAAACATCGATTGGGTTAACTCTGTCTGTTTAAAAATATCTCTAGGTTTGGCTTTGGGCTTTTTCGTAAGTCCTGACGGATTTAATCACTTTTTACAAGGTAATAAAAAACCCCAAAAAAGGGGCTTCTAATAGTGGTAGCGGGGGCAGGATTTGAACCTACGACCTTCGGGTTATGAGCCCGACGAGCTACCAGGCTGCTCCACCCCGCGTCAACTGAAAATGATTATACTAACTCAGAACTTAATTATCAAGTTCTTTTCGTACCTATCTTTTTTTATTTTACATTTGTGTAGGGCGTGTTGACAATTCATCCACCCGCCTACATCGATGAACTCATCTGTTTTATTGCAAAAACAGATGAGTCCATCGACGTAACGCACTAGTTATAGGTATAAGCTCTATGCATGATAAAAAAAGATTTTAGTATTGCTTTTACTAAAAAAATTTCGGATGCTTGTGCTCATGCAACAGAGCGATTCATTGGATAGTTCATACAAGATCAGCTCAAATAGCAATACATGAATTAGCTAGTAGATCTAAGGCAAGTTTTCGTAATCCAAAGAATAATAAACTAGATTGGTTCTGACACTGGACATCAACCGGCGATAATTATGGCCTTATCTCAATGTAATCAATTGGTATCATCAAAAATATCTTTACGTAGCCTTACGTTGTTGAGTTTACTTGTTATTAGTGGATGCTCATCTTTACAGTTTTCAGAAAAAAAATTTGTTAAACCACCTTTACCTAAAATAAAACGTGTCAATGTCGCCTTAGTATTAGGTGGCGGCGGCGCGAAAGGACTAGCCCACTTAGGCGTTATTGAAGAACTTGAAAAAGCTAAAATAAAACCAGATATTATTATCGGCTGCAGTGCTGGATCTATCGTAGGAGCTATGTATGCGGATAGTCTTGACTCTAAAAAAATTAAAAAAGTATTGCTACAAACGAAGAGTGACCATTTACTTAAATATTCATTAGCAGGTTTCCCCTTTAGCTTGTATAGCAACTATACATTTGAACGCTTTTTGAAAAAAAATTTAAATAGCATAGAATTTAAATCTTTAAAAATGCCTTTTATAGCAGTCGCTACTGATCTTAAAACAGGTCGTCTTATTCCCTTTGGCAGTGGGGAAATAATCCCGGCAGTTATGGCATCAAGTGCATATCCGGGTGCTTTTTTCCCCGTGAAAATTGAGAATAGTTATTTTGTTGATGGTGGAGTTTCTAATCCAGTTCCGGTATCAATTGCCAAACAGCTGGGAGCAAAATTCATTATCGCCGTTGATATTAGTGAAAAACTCAATCCCAATAACCCAAATCATTTTTTTGGATTATTAAAACGGAGTTTAGAAATAAGTTATCTTAACCATAGTAAACTTTCGGCGAAAGGAGCTGACGTGACCATCACAATGCCTTTCCAAAATGTGGGAACATTTAATGATTCAATGAATTATTATTTATATCGAACAGGCGTGAACGAAACGCGGAAGAAAATGCCCCTGATTATCAAAAAATTGAAATCTAAATTATCCAAAGAAGGTCCATCAACGATTTAAATACTATTAGGGCATGTTGACAATTAATCCTCGCGCCTACGTGCGACTTGTTCCTGAGAGTTCCACACGAATAGTTAGCTTAAGGCATTGAAAAGATAAGCTAAAAAAATTGAATGTGCCTGGTGATTATGTAAGCTGTTTTGTTGAACTGATTTTCTTTATCCAGAACATGTCGCTTCCATGATTTATTGACTAAAGCCATTGGCGCGTCTTTTTTGATTTCCTTTTTAGCTAATCAAGAGCCTGGATAATAGGTTTTCCAGCTTCATTCCCGTCAAAGTGAATAACACGAAGAAGAGCCAGAAAAAAGTTTTTAATTGTTTGTTCTTTATCTTCAAGTTCTCGATAAAAAACATCATCTGGTGGCTGAATTAAGGCGTTTGCCTCATTAACGGCGGTTCTAGGCAGCTAAAGATCAAAGAATTGATGCTTTCTTTTGAGCATTTGTGTCAATCAAGCTGATTTTCAGAC
>JBMLTO010000104.1:0-24884 GCA_049239925.1 Legionella sp.
ACAAAAAATACTGATTTTTATGAATTAATCAATGACTGTTGCGTAAGGTGAGTTAGGTAGAATCTTTGAAATATGCATAGCTCGATCTTCACTTTGTTTTTTTGACGAAAACCAATTTGATCACATCTTGCTATGCATGTCACTCTTTTTTAACAAAAGCAACCTTTTGTTTTTTAAACATTAATTTTTAAAAAAACTGAAGATACTTCAGGGCCTTGGCCCAACCTACAACAGATTGATTAAATTTTAATGCCACAGCCGTGGTTCGAAGATATCGGAAATCAAGCGGGGTCACAAGCGAACAGGCTATGTTGACAAAAATAAACTAGGTAATCAAACCTTAACGGTAACGATACAACCCCAATTACGATTGTTATGCTATTATTAGTTTATTCCTTGACTTATTTTTTTATTTATCAAAAAAATTATGGTGAATTAAATGGACAAATTTTCCGTATCCCTCAAAGACCTCATATCTACAAAAGCATGGGCCAATTGTATTGCCCTCCTGATTGTTATTAATACACTTGTTCTGGGCATGGAAACATACCCAGGGGTTATGAAAACTTATGGCAACATTTTAAATAGTATTGATCAAACAATACTATACGTATTTATCCTGGAACTTTTGTTACGGCTTATTGTCTACCGTTTTAATTTTTTCAAAGATCCATGGTCTATGTTCGATTTTTTTGTGATTGCAATAGCATTAATTCCTGCTCAAGATGCCTTCAGCGCTCTCAGAGCAGCTCGTGCATTGCGAGTACTTCGTTTAATTTCCGTATTTCCTAAACTTAGAAAAGTTATTGAAGGATTAGTAAGAGCCATACCTGGCATATGCGCAATTGCTGGCGTTATGGCCATTATCATTTGTGTTTTTGGCTTAATCGCAAGCAGATTATACGGTGCTGCTTTTCCAGAGTGGTTTGGTAATTTACATTTATCTATTTTTAGTTTATTTCAAATTATGACGCTAGAAGGTTGGCCAGATATCGTTCGAACAATCATGCAGCAAAAACCCTTCGCCTGGATCTTCTTCATAACTTATATTTTGATTGCTACATTTAGTGTTCTCAATCTTTTTATCGCGGTAGTTGTTGATGCGATGCAAAAAAATAATAATGAAAACATAGAAGATAACCAAGAAAATCCTAACAAAGAACAAATGGATTCTATAAATAAAAAATTGGATTTAATTATAGAGACAATAAATCATAACAAACATTAATTTGCTATTACTTTAAACCATGATGCTTCGAGATCATAAGGCTTGTTTTTGCTACCAAGATTGCTATAAGCGTCTAATATCAAATCGGTTATAATGATTCGCTAAACATCAGTACCTTTGTGACAACGATATGCTAACTCAATTCATTCAACACTATTTTATTGAGCTACAAAATTTGAATTATTTGCTTCTTATAGTAAATAGTTTACTCCACCTCCTTTTTGCCGGTGGAGTAGCTCGTGATGCTGGCGAACTAAACCGGCGTGGACAAAACCTCGCATTAGTTTCAGCCTCAACGTGGGCATTTGCTACATTAATAGGTGGCATCATTACAGCAGCCATCTATTGGTTTATACACCATTCAACGTTAACTAGGCCAACAATCAAGTAACGCTAGGGATTAGACTGCAACGACCACACGACAAGGATCTCGTATGACACAATTATTTAGACCAATTGTAGGTCTAATCCAAGGGATAATCATTTACTATTTCCTCTACTGCAATCAATTAAGTGATGAAATAAAGCTAGCTGGTTTAGTCATAACATCTTTTCCATTGTTTGCATTACAATTAAAACTACCTAATAAAAATAATTGGTTGTTAGCAATAACATTATTAATTCCTATGGCGATTGCTTATAGTTATGCAGCTTTATACTTGCTTACAGTCACAGCAATCCTTGATAACTATGTAGCCACCTTACTAGCAGGACAATGCGTAATCAGTGCATTTATTGTTACAATTTTTTATTGCGTGAGTATGGATGACCATCAATACTCACCATCATCAGTATACGCGATGCTCTTTCATCAAACTTGGGAAATTATCCTAAAGATTGTTTTAGGTTCACTCCTGCTGAGTTTTTTTTGGGGATTAAGCGCACTAGCAGCTCTGTTATTTGAAATTCTAGACATTACTTTTATCAGTAGGATTATTTCTAGTAAAGAGTTCTATAGTATAACTCCAACCGTAGTATTTGGAATGGGAATGTCCATATTGAATGAAAAAGAATTTATTTTATATAGATTCAGACAAATAATCCTAGCATTTTGCAAACTAGCTTACCCAATATATGTGATTATAACCACAAGCTTTTTGCTATTATTTCCTTTCTCATCTCAAACCCTTGCTGATTTTTGGCCTCTAATTATTTTACTAAATATTGTAAATATTATCTTATTCAACAATATATTTCAGGAAGGACTGAATCAACAACCATATAGACCATGGTTTGCAAACATTATTTGTCTGTGTCTTTTATTATCTGGTGGTTATTCACTTTACATCCTTAAATTTGCAAAATACCAACTTCTTGATCATGATCTAACACCTAGCCATTTATTAATAGCCATCGCCTTAGCTCTCAATGCATTATATGGGTTAGGATATATCGTAGCTATTTTTATCAACAATAAACCCTGGATGAACTTAGTAAAATCCATCAATATATCACTTGCTATATTAATAGCGTGCTTATACTTAGGCTTAAGCCTACCTTGGTTGAACATCGTTACTCTCACTGCTCATTATAACTTTCGACACTTACTCAATCAGCAAACCCTTGCTATTCAGACTCCAAGCCAAGTATCAACCTACTTCGTTGGTATCGATATGCGTGGTAGTCATTTAACCGGACGTTATTTACGTCTTGCTAATCTTAGCCATAGCAATTTAGAACACGCTAATCTAACCAAAACAGATTTATACGGCGCTCAATTAAAATCTAGCAATTTATCTCATGCCATACTTACTGCTACAAATTTTGATATGGCACAGTTAGAAAATACAAATCTTACTGGTGCCATTGTCACCAATGCTTCGTTCAATAATTGTTGGTTTAACCAAGCAATTCTTGATCATGTTGAATTTTATGACGTTGATTTAACGACTGCTGTTGGTTTACAACAGTCTGAGCTTGATAAAGCTTGTGGCAACAACGTAAAATTACCAGAAAATTTACATATTTCATCCTGCAAAACTCAGTAAAATAAATTATCCTGATTAGCTCAGATTGAGTTAAACATGATAACTGATACTTGCCTTATGCAATTATTCTGAGATAATTCAATTTGGAGTATACATTAAAAGGTTTTCAATGGATCAAATAATTCAATTCTCAATCAATCATTGGGTGCTTTGGTTAGCCCTAATTATTGTTTTATTACTAATAATCATTAATGAAGCTATTAGTCAGAAACAACGTGCAAAAGAATTAACCCCTGCTGCCTTGGTTGATGAAATTAATCAACATGACGCATTAATAGTTGATTTACGTGATTTAGCCTCTTACCAAGCAGGCCATATCATTCATGCAATTCATGCTACAGAAAATGATTTCGCCGAGCAACGCATGGACAATCATAAGAATAAACGGCTAATTTTAGTTTGCAATAAAGGCCTTCAATCATCAGCACTGGCAACTAAGTTGCGTAAACAAGGCTTTCAACAAACAATGCTGCTGGCAGGTGGTATAAACGCCTGGACGGCAGCTAATATGCCATTAGTGAAGACAGGTAAATAACAATGGTCGAAATTATTATCTACACCAAAACTTATTGTCCATATTGTATCCGTGCCAAAGAGTTACTTGCTAAAAAGGGGCAAGCGTTCACGGAGATCAGTATTGATGAAAACCCTACAATGCGCGAGGAAATGATTCGTAAAAGCAATAGAACAACAGTGCCACAAATTTTTATCAATGGCCAGGCAATTGGTGGTTGTGATGATATGCATGCTCTTGAACATAGTGGGCAATTAGATAAACTCTTACAAGGATAGAGAACAATTATGAATGACCAAGCAAAAAGCGTACAGCAAACAACAGAAGCGCAATTTATGATCCAGCGTATTTATATAAAGAATTTATCTTTTGAAACCACTAATACGCCAGAGATATTTCAACAAAAATGGGAACCTGAATTATCATTAGATTTAAACACGCAGTATAAAACTCTAGAAAGCAATATATATGAAGTGTCTTTAACCGTTACAGCAACCGTTAAAAACCAAAACTCAACCGCATTTTTAGTTGAAGTACAGCAAGCAGGTATCTTCACTATACAAGGCGCGCCATCAGATCAATTGGATCATTTGCTCGGTAGCTTTTGTCCAAGTATTTTGTACCCATACGCTCGTGAGGCTATTACTGCCGAAGTCATTCGTGGAAGCTTCCCTCAGCTTGTTTTAGCGCCTATAAATTTTGATGCATTATTTATGCAACAAATGGAAGAAAAGCTTAAAAATGCTGAGCAACCTGCTGAAATACCGCATTAATGATGAATAACCATACGATTGCCATCTTGGGTGCTGGGTCATGGGGAACTGCTGTTGCTATTCACCTAGCGCGTATAGGCAATCGTGTTTTATTATGGGGACACCGTCAAGCCCATATCGATGAGTTATCAAAGCTAGCGTGTAATGAACGTTACTTACCTAATATTCCTTTTCCACCTAGCTTATTCCTATCCAACGATTTGGATTATTGCCTAGCTGAATCAACTATAATTATCTGCGCAGTTCCTTCGCATGCATTCGCCGATTTGCTGCACAAACTTGATAAGCCAACAGCTGGTTTAGCCTGGCTCACCAAAGGAATCGATCCAAATCAACATGTATTATTAAGTACACTGGTTGCTGATAAATGGGGAAATGATTATCCGATTGCAGTTATTTCAGGACCTTCTTTCGCACGCGAGCTAGCACTGGGTATGCCAACCGCACTCACCGTAGCAGGAAATGATCGTGCATATGTCAAAACCATCCAGAAAATTTTACACAGCAATACTCTCCGGGTGTATCATACTGATGATGCAATAGGGGTACAATTATGTGGTGCGGTAAAAAATGTTTTGGCAATTGCTTGTGGTGTTAGTGACGGACTAAACTATGGGGCAAATGCAAAAGCAGCACTAATCACCCGCGGGCTTGCTGAAATGAGCCGTTTAGGAACAAGTTTTGGAGCACGCCAGGAAACATTTATGGGCCTTGCTGGTATCGGTGATCTGGTATTGACATGTACTGATAATCAATCAAGAAATCGACGCTTTGGTATCAAACTAGGACAGGGGCTCGATCCTATTGATGCAGAGCAACAAATCAGCCAAGTCGTGGAAGGTAAATATAATGCACAACAAGTCTGCACATTAGCAGCCCAGCAACAAATCGAGATGCCGATTTGCTCGATTATCACCGAATTATTGCAAAATAAAATGACAGCGTCACAAGCTGCAGAGCAGCTGATGAAACGACCTGCTCGTAAAGAATAGTAGCTTTTGTAGAACTGTGGAAATGAGATCTGAAAGATAGAGTTAGTTTGTTGTATGGCTAGTGCTATTGTCGAGGAAGGCGAATAGCTAGGATCGCCCCATAACTGATGATTTTTCAGAATCCCCTGCCAAGAGAAAACTAGATTCCGGGACTAAATAACGTAGCAGATCAAACAATTCATCAACACGATATTCATTGCATGCTGTAGATAATCGATGCATCGCTTCCACTAACTCCTGCCAATCTATATGACGAACATTTGCCTTAAATAATTTCTCGTGTTCAGTTGGCAACAATTGTTCAGATACATGAAAAAGTTCTTCATACAATTTTTCACCAGGTCGTAAACCAATATATTCAATTTGAATATCTTTACCTGGAACCTTGCCAGCAAGACGGATCATTTGCTCTGCCAAATAACGAATTTTAATAGGCTCCCCCATATCAAGAACAAAAATTTCTCCACCTTGACCATTAACCATGGCCTGGAGTATAAGCTGGCTCGCTTCTGGAATAGTCATAAAATAACGTTCGATATCTGGATGCGTAACTGTTAACGGACCACCTCGATCTAATTGCTTTTGAAACAAAGGTACCACGCTCCCAACGGACCCTAAAACATTACCGAAGCGCACGGTAATAAATTGTGTTTGAACTCTGTTATTTAAATTTTGACAATATAACTCCGCAACGCGCTTAGTAGTTCCCATCACATTGGTTGGGTTTACCGCTTTGTCTGTTGAAATTAAAATAAATTTGCCAACCCCATGAGTAATACTTGCTTCAGCCAGTAACTGCGTACCTATAATATTATTATAAACAGCCGTACGCAGTTGTTCTTCTAACATAGGTACATGCTTAAACGCTGCAGCATGAAAAACAATTTCAGGTTTGGTAATTGCTAATGTATAGTCAATTGCTGCACGATCCGTCACATCTACTAGAACTACCTGACAAGTTAACTCGGGGAATTTAATCGATAGTTCTTGATCAATCTTATATAAATTAAACTCGTTATTATCAATAATGACTAGTTTTTTTGGTGATAATGTCATTATTTGCCTGCATAGTTCTGAACCAATAGAACCACCACCGCCTGTGACTAAAACACATTTATGCCGAATAGTGACTGCAATTTGTTCCCAGTTTAATTCAACTTGATCTCGACCTAATAGATCTTCAATACAAACATCTCTGAGTGAGTTTACTTTGATCTGGCCATTAACCAAAGCCTGCAAACTAGGCAGCGTACGAAAAGGAATATTGCACTGTTCGCAATAACTTACAATTCGCCGCATGGTCGCAGAACGAGCAGATGGAGTAGCAATCAGGATCAAATCCACGTGTAATGTTGTTACTAAATAGGTTAAATCAGAAATGGGACCTAAAACAGAAATACCATGTACCTCCAAACCAAGCTTGCTGGAGTTATCATCCACTAAACCAACAATAGTATATAAACCTGAACGTTTTAAATCTCTAATCAAACTCTCTCCTGCTTGGCCTGCACCTATTATTAATACACGTTGTACATTTACAGGATCATGATGGTTCTGTTTATCATAGTAGCTACGAAAAACTAATCGAGCCCCACCTAATAGTGTTATTAAGATAATACTGTATAAAGGAACGATCGAACGTGGAATATGAGATAAAATTGAACTCATATAAAACAACGGTATAGACAAAAAAACAGCAGTAAATACTGATTTGATTATACGTGAAATATCATTTATCGAAGAAAAGCGCCATAAACCACGATAAACTTTAAAATGATAATAACAAACTAGTTGTACAACTACGAGTATAGCCAATGCTAATAACGAATAGTCGGTCGTGAGATCCGTTGGAAATGGCTGCAAATTATAACGTAATCCATAAGCCAAATACCACGCAACAGGAATGACCAAAGCATCGTACATAATCACCGGAAACTTGCGATATATTTTTAGTATAAAAGCAGTCAACTTAGCCATATCCCATTCTTTCCTTCGACCCATAAGCAATTAAATGTACGCCAAAATATTAACCAGCCAAACGGTTGTCAATAAATTAGCTCACTTAACGCTAAAAAATTCGCGTACATCAATACTACAGTGCTGCAACGTCGCACAATACATCAGCTAATACTGCGCATATTTTCTCCTGATCAACTTGGGTTAAATATGGATGCATGGGTAAACTAATCACATTAGTTACAGCAGCTTCCGTATTTGGATAATGCTTTATCTCAGGATATAAATCTTTCAAAATAGGTTGCTGATGTAAGCCTAATGGATAATGAACAGCAGTCGGGATTCCCTGCATTTCCAACAGATGCTGCACACGATCACGATTTTCAATTTCAATGGTGTATTGAGCGTAGACACTCGTATTGCCTTGTTTAATCATTGGTTTTTTTATTTGTGCGGGAAGTAGCTTCTCATACTGCGCTGCTACTTGTTGGCGCAACATGATTTCTTCTGGAAAAATCTCCATTTTCTCTAACAAAAATGCCGCTTGTATGGTATCCAACCTCGCAGTAAGTCCTAAACTTGTATGATAATAGCGTTTAGATTGGCCATGAATGCGAATTTCAGCCATCTTCTTTGCAAGCAAGGGATCATTGGTAAAACAGGCACCCCCATCACCATAACACCCCAATGGCTTTGAAGGAAAGAAACTGGTACAACCGATTGTTGTTAACCCACATGATTTCCGATCGTTATAACTGGCCCCAAAGCTTTGCGCCCCATCCTCAATCACAGGTAACTTATAATGGCTTGCAATTTGATTAATTTCATTAAAATCCGCACATTGCCCATACATGCTAACAGGCATAATTGCTTTTGTTCTAGTCGTTATCGCTGCTTCAATCAAGCGATAATCAATATTATACGTATTTGGATCTATATCGACAAAAACAGGTTTGGCACCCAATAAAGCAATCACTTCAGCTGTTGCAAAAAAACTAAAAGGAGTAGTTATCACCTCATCTCCAGGACCTACGCCTAAAGCCATGAGTGCAATTAATAGTGCATCCGTGCCACTAGAAACTGATATAGCATGTTCAACACCCACAAAACCAGATAATTTTTGCTCAAACTCACTGATTTCTGGCCCCATAATATAGGCACCATGGTTCAATATAGTCTTGAATCTATCTAATAGCTTTGATTCAATTCTATTTGACTGGGTTTTTAGATCAATAAATTGCATTATTTATATCCTTGCAAAGAAAAATGGGATAATTTTGAAAATCGCGAACATAGGTAAAGATATCATAGCAGTCTATAAAAAGATTTTGTTACCGATACATTTTAATAACCTTATACACAACCAGAAGAATTGCGCATAGCAGCTTATAACAGTTAACGAAAAAATAGCTAGAGCAAATAATGTTGATACGCTAGTATTGTAGTGCTAATATTTTGCAAGATACTAACAACCCCCCACAAATTAGTCAAACTCTAGCTTTTATTCTCAAAGAGTATTCGCAATATAGGGGTAAATGGCGATATACTATTTTGATAATTTGTATCAAGGATAATTGCGTGACCTTAAAGGGCATGTATCACAACATTGCTAATCATTACACAACAGCAGATCGATTTGGCTCAATTAGTGAAAGCCATTCTTGTGCTATTGAGCAAATAAGAAAGCATCAACTAGGATTAAGAAGTTGCTACAAGGTTCTTGATTTTGGGGTAGGTACTGGCTCATTTTTAAAGCAATTACAACAAGTGATGCCTGAAGCAGAACTAACCGGAATAGATATCTCTTCAGACATGCTAAACAAGGCATGCCAAACATTATCGCTACATGCAATTCATACCAGTGCTACCGAAGCAAGCCATTATTTACCACATCACAGCCAAGATCTAGTGCTTGCCCATTTCATTAATGCCTACATCCCTATTCATACTCTTTTTAACCAAGCAAATCTACTTGCACGTGCCAACGGTCACTTTTCGCTAATTACGACAACCTATGATTCTTTTCCCGAAGCCCAACAACAACTGGCTAATTTTATTGCTGAAGATTCCTTATTAAGTAGTATTGTTGGACATTATTATAAGGCCATCGTTAAGAATACAACTGTAGCAGCCGGCAAAGAGGAACTCATACAAGCGTTAGAACAGCATGAATTTGAGATAATTGAGCACCATCGACTACAAATTCCCATCCTATTTAATAATATTGATGAATTAGCTTTGTTTGGAATTGATGGAACATGGTTTTTAAACAGCATCACGATGCGCATGCTACCCAAAAACTTTCTGATTCAGCGACTAAAAAGATTATTCAGTAAAATTTTTACATTCCCCTGTAGAGATACTCATATCATTGATATCATATTGGCTAAAAAATAATCATTAATCAAATAATTAACCGCGAGTCAATCGCATCGTCTTTAAAGACCAAGATTATCACGTTTAAAGACACGATCAGCGCGATAACTTGAGCGAACTAATGGTCCTGATGCCACTTCAAAAAAACCTTTCTCTAAACCAATTTCTCGAAATTTGATGAACTGCTCCGGAGTAACATAACGTTGTACCAGCAAATGATTTTTGGTCGGTTGCAAATATTGTCCTAAGGTTAAAATATCCACTTGATTGGCACGTAAATCATCCATTGTTTTTATAACTTCTTCATCAGTTTCACCTAAACCGAGCATCAAACTAGTTTTAGTTAATACATTCGGAGCATAGCGTTTGACATGCGCTAAAACAGCAAGCGTTTGTGAATAACTAGCACGATTATCTCGGACAGGATGCGTTAAGCGCTCAACAGTTTCAATATTCTGCGCAAATACATCAACCCCCCCATTGACGAGCACTTCAATATCCTTTAATACGCCTTGAAAATCTGGCGTAAGAGCTTCAATTCTAGTTTTTGGACAACGAGCTTTTATTGCTGCTATAGTCTTGGCATAGTGGCTTGCACCTCCATCGGGAAGATCATCACGATTGACAGAAGTTAGCACAACATAATCGAGGTTCATTAACTCAACCGTTCTCGCGGTATTTTCTGGCTCGTCTGAATCTAGCCAACCTTGTGGATTGCCAGTATCTACAGCACAAAACCGACAAGCACGCGTACAAACAGCACCCATCAACATAATAGTTGCTGTACCATGCGACCAACACTCAGCTATATTAGGGCATTTGGCTTCTTCACAAACAGTTGATAACTGATGAGCTTTTACTTGCTCTTTTAATCGCTCGTAGGCAGGACTTATTTGATTAACAATCCTTAACCATTCCGGTTTAGACAACCGTTCATTATTAGCTGTGCTAGTCTTTACGCCATCTTTAATTGCGACAAATCCCTGCGTTGTCTTATATTTTTTACCGCTGGCAATAATGATTGGAATATCAGATAACTTGCTCATTTCATTACTCATGTGTTCGATTATTTCTAATGATCCCAAATTATCATCCAAGGATCAAATTAATTCTTTATATCCATTACTCGCTCAACGTATCTCGCCATTAATAGAATAGAAACAACTGATACCATTGAAAGCAGTAAATTAGCTAAGCACTGAGGATAAATCAGCAAAATAATACTAATCCATATCAGCGCAGCAAAGCCGCATCCTTGCAATCTAGCATGCCAGATGGACCATTTTTTTTTGCTTATATAAAGGTAAATCACCAAAAATAAGCTGCTGGGCAACAGAGTAATACATAAGTAAGCCATTCGATAAAACAACCGATATAATCCAGTAAATTGCATATTATCCATCCATTGTTCAAACGATAACGTTATGCTAGCAGAACAACCCTGTTGATAGAGATAAGCAATCATCGTGATTAAAAAAAATAATGGCGTTACAAGAAACATATAAGATGACACGGTACCCTTTAAATAGTTCGCATAGTACCAAAATAAATAAGCAAATAATCCTATAGATGTCATAGCACTGATTATTCTTAACCCATCACTTAAGTAAAGGGCAGGAAATAACTGCATCAAGCCATGAGCAACAGAGCTAGCTACGATAAAAGTTATTCCAAGGATACACTGTATCTTGAGATCAGCGGAATAAAGCCACAAAAAAGATAACAGCAGCAATAGATTAAATAATGAACAGGATGCTATTGCATCCATCAAAGCAGTAGATATCAAAATCATACTATTTGAATTTTTTTGTGCTTTCAAATGGACCTGACTGGCTAAGCTTTGCTGGCGAAGCACCTCTTTAGTTGTATCACTTAACAGGCCTTCATTAATTATATCCTGGCGACAAATATCTAAACCATGCATTAGAGCATTGCCATCCAACTCAGCAGAAGCAAACCCTATCCAATGAGTTTCACAAAAAAAAATAGCAGGAACAGCGTAATTAGTAGAGTTCACTTCTTGTAAACGCTGGTGAAATGCATGTAAAGCTTTTTTGTCTTTGTTAATCCAATGACGGTTAATCAATATCCATGGCTTTTTTTTCTGCAGTTGAGCAAAAAAAACATCGGCTTTTTGACAATGGACACACGTTGATGATAAAAATAAATCGACTGATAGTTGAATTGGCTTTTCACCATGAGAAACTGGCGCAGCCACTGCCCCCATACCAATTGCCATACTATATAGCCCCAAAAAAGCCATTAATAATGCGGTCACCCTACTCATTTAAGCTCCACTGGTTAGCATTTTTCAAGTAATCACACTTGATTGGTTTATGGTATTAGTTATTATATGGCTTTGCCTGGCATGACGATCGCTCTCGATGAATGAGGTATAAATTACGAGAATAAATGAATATTCCAGTTGATTGCCCTAGAATGAAAACAGGATCTGCTTTATAAATCGAGTAAAACAACAATATCACACCACCGAATAAACTTAGATACCAAAAAATAACCGGAATAATGCTACGTTTTTCTTTTTCACTGACTAACCACTGAATAATAAATCGTGCAGAAAAGATAGCTTGCCCTAAAAAACCAATCATCAACCAGATATAATCATTTTTCAACATTTGTTATCTCCGGACAACATGGCCTTCTCAGCAACCAACGCATACCAATTAAATCATGTATACCAACAAAAAGACGATTCAATACACCGTACTTAGAAACGCCAAAACACCTAGGACGATGATTAACTTCAATATTAATCAATGAAAACCTAGCTCGTTTGAATAAAGCCGGTAAAAAACGATGCATATGATTAAAGTGAGGAAGAGCTAAAAATGCTTCGCGGGGAAATAGTTTTAAGCTGCAACCGGTATCTGAACAATCATCATTCAACAACCTACGTCTAATACTATTACCTATTTTTGAGGATAACCTACGTAGTTGACTATCATCTCGATTTTTTCGATTTCCAAGGACTACAGTATTATTGTCTGCTAATTTCATGACTAACTTGGGAATATCAGCAGGATCATTTTGGCCGTCGCCATCAAGAGTGACCAACAAAGCATGACGAGCAGCTCTTGCCCCAGTTAATAGGGCAGCGCTTTGACCATAATTTTTTTTATGACAAAGTACTTGTACATTAGTGTGTGCGCTCAAAAGCTCGGTTAAGCGTGCAGTTGTGCCATCAGTACTACCATCATCTACAAAAATAATTTCGTAATCGTATTGGTTAATAGGAAGGGCTGCTACAATTTCTTGATATAACTGATTAACGTTATCCACTTCGTTATAAACGGGAATTATTACAGATAAAGCTACCTGTTGTTCTGATGATGTCATCAACTGCCTATGCTACTCATAAAAATTTTTATTATACAGCAACTCATGATAACTGTCTGCCATCAGATCAGCGGATCATTAATAGCTTGATCGCTAACAACCGATTTAGATGGCATATAGATTCCCAACAACAAATTATTCTTACGTAACCACCAAGTTAATAAACCAATTTCAATGCATGCTAAGTAACTGGCAACTAATACATCACTTAAATAATGATTGGTTAACATAACTCGGGTCGCCGCAATGAATAAACCAATGGTCAAAAACTTTGCCATATGTCGCGGATAAATAACACTAAGACCAGCAAAAAATCCCATCACAACCGTGGTGTGCCCAGAAGGACATGACCAAAAAGAAGCTTGCGCGTGTAAACCATAAAATCCATATAAATTATTATCAAAAAGCAAACTAGGCCGAGCGCGACCCAATAAAATCTTCATCACTAAACAAATCAAGCTAGGCAACAATGTACATAACAGCAGAAACCATGCACGCTCTTCTGCCAATGTATAGGATTTGATATAACGATAATACAAAGCGATAATACTTAAACTCACAAAATAAAGAGCGCCTACCCCCAAATGCGTGATCAAATTTAGAACAGAAAGGTAATATCCAAGATCTAAGCGATGAAAATAGTAAGCCAAAGGGATGTCTACATATAAAAATGTTGCTGTGATTAAACTCATATAAGCTACTATCACCCAAGGATTAATCATCAAAGCCCAAAACCGTTGAAATACTAGCATATTGTCAAGTCTCTCTGTATTATAATCAGACATTACTAAAACTTATTAAATAAAGATGAATCCATCGCCCTTTGCTATAGTTATAACCTTTTAAATCAGCAAGAATCTGATAATTTTTTTTGGCAATTATATGATCAAAATTTTCTTGGTCAATCAAAAGAAGTGATTTGGGTTTCGCCAATAGCGCCGCTTCAGCCTCTTGCAAAGATAAATACCGTACTCGTTTGGTATTCAAATACATCACAAGGCTTGGCTCACCATATCCTACTACCAAGAGTGGGCTTTCATCTGAAACAAGATTATGATTAATCAGTTGTGCTGTATTTCTAGAAATCCATAACGGTTCCAATTGCGGCAATAATCGAGAAAAAATAAGTGGGTAACACACCAGAGCTACCGATAATACAGCAATAATTGCGTATTCATACTTTGCTCGCCAAGCGTAATAACAACTAAAAGATGCAATCAATATCATTGAAATTGATACAATAATTCCAATAATGGTCAATTTTTGAAGCAACAACAGTGGGAGCAATAGCAATACTACCGCTAAAGCACCTGTCAATATAAGCCAAGAACATTGCAATAGCGACAATAATTTTTTTGATAATATCCGATGCTGGCCATGAAAAACAGCTAACGCACATAACAAAGCCAGCGGAGGAAATGTTGGTAAAATATACTGTGGTAATTTTGTCGGCATAACTTCAAAAAAAATCCATGTCGGAACAATCCATGCCAATAAAAACCTAACCATGGTCTCGTTGCGATGATCCCAGGCATAACTCAATCCTTGCCATAGAAACAATGATACAGGCCAGAAAGTCAACGGTAAAATCGTCAGATGAAAAAAGGGAGGTTTGCCATGTGATTCATGACTACCCTGAAGTTTAGGCAATAAATCCTTCTGAATCATTTGTATTAAATAATTGCTATGCTCAGCATGATTCACGAAGGTTAGCCAAACCAAACTAAACACCAGTAATGAACTTAGTCCAAAGAAGCTGTATAACTTTTTTAACCATTGAGCATTACCTTCGATCCAACAAAGAGTCAGGATTGATAAAGCTCCAACTAACGGTGTAACTCCCTTTAAGAGCAACCCAATGGCCATCGCTAACCAAAACAATATTGCCCAGCTAACACAAGTAGCGACCTGGTTTTTTGCGTTATAGTAGATAACCCATAGCGATCCTTGCATCACAATAACTGTCAATAACAAAGCACTATCGATAACAGCCATATGTGATTCTACTTGCATCAACAAGGTGGATGCTAAAAAAAGGGCCGTTGTCAGCGCAATCTGATCGTTAACGAAACGACGCGCAAAAAAGAAAATTGCTAATACCGATAGCAAACCACCCATGAGTGAGGGCAAACGATATGGCCAAATCAGCGTTGCATCGCCATGACTAAACAAATGTATACTAGCTGCTTGTAACCAGTTAATACCAGGTGGTTTTTGAAATCGAGTTTGCTCTTGAAAGCGTATTTGGAAATACTGGCCACTTTGAACCATTTGCCGAGTAGCCTGGCTGAAATGTGCTTCATCACGATCCACGACTGGTAAATTGGCTAACCCCGGGATAAATAAGAATAATGAAAAAAAAGTTATGAGCAAGTATGCTGAGCAAGTGCGCAATGATCTAGACTCCCTATCAAAAAAAAGCATGATAGTTGACCTAGCATGTAAATTCTAGTCTATGAAGCTATGTTGTTATAGAATGAATATGGCGTAACTAGATTATACTCAGATTCATACAAGAGACATTAATGCTAACACTTACAATAATTCAAAAAATTGCCGTATGGACGATTCCTCTGCTGTTAGCTATAACATTGCATGAGGCAGCCCATGCCTGGGCTGCAAACCGTTTGGGCGACAATACTGCCAAAGCCCTTGGTCGCCTGAGTTTTAATCCTTTTCATCATATAGATCCGATTGGAACATTATGCGTTCCGATCTTAATTGGCATTTTAAGTCAATTTAGTTTTATTTTTGGCTGGGCAAAACCAATACCCATTAATTGGCATCAGTTAAATGATCCCAAACGAGACATTGCCCTCGTTGCTGTAGCTGGTCCATTAGCCAATATTTTAATGGCAATTATATGGATGGCGGTATTTAAGATCGCTATAAATTTTAATCCCCATGAATCTACGATAGCTTTATTTTTTTTACTATCGGCTCAAGCGGGTTTGTTGATCAATTTAATTCTAGCTATTATGAATTTATTGCCAATTCCGCCTCTTGATGGTAGCCGTATTTTGGTCAGTATGTTGTCACCTAAACAAGCTGCTACCTACCTTAAAATAGAACCTTATGGTTTTATGATTTTATTACTATTATGTGTAACTGGTATTTTAGGTTGGTTATTAAATCCAGCACTCATCGGGTGTTTACAATTATTAGAAATCATATTTAATCCATGAAAATTTTAGCTGATCATTCATTACCTGACCTAACAAAGTTATTTTCATCTTCATTCGAAGTCAACACGTATAGCTCTGCTAGTGAGCTACACACCCTCATTAAAGAGCATCAAATCCTATTGTGCCGCTCTAGCCTAAAAATCAATGCTCAACTTTTGAAGGGCACGCCTATTCAATGCGTAGCCACAGCAAGCAGTGGCATAAACCATGTTGATAACGATTATTTAAACAAGCATGGCATTGAGCTATTTTCAGCGAAAGGAGCAAATGCAGATTCTGTAGCAGATTATGTGGTATGCAATATAGCTCTATTACAAAAAAACAAGCGATTGCCTGGTTATAGCGCTGGGATCATAGGTTATGGCGAGGTTGGACAACGGGTAGCTGCACGCATGAGAGCCATGGGTTTTAGCGTCTTAATTTTTGACCCTCCTAGAGCCTGTTATGATGAAAAAGAGTCTTATTGTGAACTAAACGATTTATTTGATTGCAATTTAATTTGTATTCATGCAAGTCTTCATGACTGCCCGCCCTATCCTAGCCAACATATGATCAATAGTGATTTTCTCGGCAAGTTAGCTGATAAAACAGTCCTTATTAATGCCGCACGCGGCGATATCGTTGATGAACAAGCGATGTTGCAGCTTAAACAGAAAATCACTTATTGCACCGATGTATTTAGCCACGAACCAAACATTAATTCAAAAATTGTTGACTATAGTTATCTATGTACGCCACATGTAGCTGGCCATAGTATTGAAGCCAAGATTAATGCAGTCACACAACTAAGTGAACAGCTGCATCGATTTTACCAAAAAAAACCAAGTTATCAGACGGTAGCATCCTCGGTACATGCCATAAAGCCTCATTTAAATTGGCAAGAATTAGTCTTATCTATTTATAATCCGAATCATGAAAGTCAATTATTAAAAGCTGCAGTTGACAAAAAAGCTACATTTTCTGCGCTGCGAATGGCTCATCAGCATCGCCATGATTTTAACGTAATCTGTGCTGATCAATTAGATAAGACTACCCAATTGATTCTTGGTATAACGTCTTAACACCGGACATATTTATAATGATTTAATGACAAAGAGCTCCTAACTATATCGACTGTAGCCGTTTTTTCCTAGGAAAGATGGTTGATTAATAGAATTCCAACATGAGAACTCTATGGGTAGATCTTGCCAAGGGCAGCCAAAAGGCATGCGATATAAGATTGCCTCAACCATCATGCGAAGATTAGACTTGTCATCTATTTAATGTTGTAGCATGATCTCCTTCAGCTTAGACCACCGCTCATCACTGAGCATCAGTCTAGCGATTGCAAACTGGTTTTATAGTTGATATTAAAATCGTTATATGATGAGTTTGCTATGATTAATCAACAGATTAGGGTAATGAATCAGGTTCATCTTTAACTTGGCCATTTCCTGGATGCCGCGAACAAGTCCGGCACGTAGATTGGATGATGAATTGTCAACACGCTCTAGTTTTTTCAAATTGTGACTATAACCCCAGGTGTTCTATGAAAACATATGTAATCGCTTCATTTTATAAGTTTATTACTCTTTCAGATTATGAGTCTTTAAAGCTTCCATTACTTACGATCATGAAAAATAACCATGTCTTAGGCACAATTATCTTAGCACAAGAAGGCATTAATGGTAGCTTTGCAGGTAAACCCGAAGAGGTCATGAATGTATATGATTATTTACGCAATGATCCACGCTTTAATGATCTGATATTCAAAGAAACGTATGATGATTCAATGCCCTTTGAGAAAGCGAAGGTTAAATTTCGTAAAGAAATTGTTACGTTAGGCATTCATGGCATCGATCCCTTAAGTGATAGTGGAATACGAGTATCTCCTATCGAATGGAATGAATTGATTACTAACCAAGATGTTTTAGTGATTGACACACGAAATAATTATGAAGTCGAGCTAGGCACCTTTAAACATGCGATTAATCCTAATACAGATAACTTCCGAGATTTTCCCGCTTATGTAACAGAACATTTACTCGATAAAAAAGACAAAAAAATTGCAATGTTTTGTACAGGCGGAATTCGCTGCGAAAAATCTACCGCCTATTTGAAAAAATTAGGCTTCGATCAAGTTTATCAATTAGAAGGTGGAATTTTAAACTATTTAGAACAAATACCCTCAGCTGATTCCTTATGGGAAGGTCAATGTTTTGTATTTGATGAACGTATCTCCATTAGCAAAGAACCATAAATTAGCAATAGGTGTACAACGATAGTGAGCGTTCTCTAAACATCATAATTGATAACGTGATTGTCGAATTTCCCAGACTTAAATTCTCAACTTTAGTTTAACGCCTTGTTCTCCAACGAGTGAGTCATGGCCTTGGGGTTAATGTGGAGATAAACGCATGAGTGTGGGCTTTTTTAGCAGCTTCAATTACTTCTTCAGCAAACTCTTGTCGTTGTTGATCATTAGCCAATTTGTGATCTGTCATAGGAATTTGAACAATCGACTCAAAATTATCATTATCATCTTCTTCAAAAAAGAGAAATTTGGTAAACATATCTATGGCCTTGCTCTTTCAAAAAAATCAAACCATAAAACATATGCTTACATCATCTGCACTAACAAAGAAATGATAGGTTACATACAGGCTTATCATGCTCATGATTTCTCTCATGAGAATAGCTTAGATTTAAGCGCTATTTCTATAGATCTGTATGCGGTGTAAATTTATTTATCGGAGAACAACCGTTCTTACATAAAGGGTGGGGAACGAGAATTTTAAATGAATTTGAAGAACAGATATTCGCTCCACATTTTGATTGGGCCTAATTGATCCATCAAAAGATAATCTAACCGCAGTTAAAGTCTTTATTTACCACGGTTAGATGAACACTCTCGGACGGGTTGTTAAAAGAAAAAATAGTCTTGATGTTTTTTTTAGGATCTAGCCCTTCGAGACGCCTGCTACGCACGCGCCTCAGGGCGAACGGTCCTGGGCAAAATGGCTAAAGTCGAGAAATTAAAATAATAAGTGACGGATTACTTCTTGATCTGAAAAATGAAACCGATGATCACCTACTTGTTGGTAAGCTTCGTGTCCCTTACCCGCCACTAAAATGATATCACCGATTTGGGCCAAATTGAGTGCCTCCATAATTGCCTGACGACGATCGATGATCTTTAGAGGTAATTGATTCGTTATACCACTACACACATCATCAATAATTTTTCTAGGGTCTTCGCTACGAGGATTATCACTAGTAATAATGACAACATCGCTGTATTGTGCAGCTACTCGCCCCATCATAGCTCGCTTGGTTTTATCACGATCACCACCACAACCAAATACAACATACAAGCGACCGGTAGTTAATGCCCGCAAAGTCATCAACACATTTTCCAACGCATCAGGTGTATGAGCATAATCAACTATTACGCATGGTTCATTGCTAATAACTTCCATACGCCCTGGTGCTGCTTGCAGTGTTGCCATGACATCAATAACTTTATTTGCATCAAAACCGTTCGCCATTAAACTTGTATAGATTGCTAAGCTATTATAAAGATTAAACTTACCAAGACTATTAATGCGTAATTGATGTTGCCCCCATGGCGAATGTATTTCACATCTACTACCTAACATCGTACTATGCCAATCTAATACGCGTACATCACTATCAGCTGCAAAGCCATAACGAATAACCGTGCACCTATTATTTACTTGTCGAACCATTTGATCAGTATAGGCGTCATCATGATTAACAATTACTGAACGCAACTCAGGCTTTTTGAAGAGCAGTGCCTTGGCGGCAGCATATTTTTCCATGGTCTGATGATAATCTAGATGATCATGGCTCAAGTTTGTATAAATTGCTTGAGTAAACTGAATATGATCTACTCGATGTTGAACTAAAGCATGTGAAGATACTTCCATGCAGATCTGTTTTTTACCCTCTTGTAAAAAACGAGCTAATAATTGCTGTGATAACAATCCATCTGGCGTTGTATTCGCTAAAGGTTTTAAATGATTGACCGAACCTTGCCCTATTGTTCCTATATATGCAGCTGATTGTCCAAGTAAATCATACGCCTGCGCTAGCTGAAGAGCTACTGTTGTTTTACCATTAGTGCCTGTTACCCCAATAATATGCAACTTGGTAGACGGATTGTTATGGAAACGGCTTGCAATGGCAGCTAAATGATTACCTAAATCAGGTAAAGGCAAACAAGGTATGTTAGTAGGAAACTTCATCGAAGCTGGCATAAAAGCTGGCTCGTAGAGTATTGCCGCTGCGCCGGCATTGCTTGCTTGATCTATAAATAATCGCCCATCGACTGTGCTTCCCGGATATGCAAGAAATAAATAGCCTTGTTTTACCCGACGACTATCATTTTCTAACCCTAGTATTTCAATATCATAATAACAATTGTCTGTTATCCACGGGTCTACAAGATAAGCTAATTTCATAATGACTTAGTGGCCTCATCGGGTTGAATATCTAAAATTCGCAGTGCGACACTCATCACCTTTGAAAATAATGGGGCAGCTACCGCCGCCCCGTAGTACCCTAATCGAGAAGGTTCATGCACCACGACAGCAACTATGAGCCTTGGCTTTGAAACGGGGGCAATGCCAACAAAACTTGCAATATGACGATTTGACTCGTAACCTTGTTTGCCAGCAATTCTAGACGTACCTGTTTTACCAGCAATTCGATAACCAGGTACTTTCGCCGATTGACCTGTTCCTACATCAACTACAGCTTCTAGCATTGCAAGAATTTGGTTGGATGTTTTCGCACTAATAACCTGTTTTCCAACAACCGGCTTATCATAATGCAACAAATTAATTGGCATTAATCGGCCTTGATTTGAAAATATAGTATATATTTTTGCCAACTGTAGGGCTGTCACTGACATTCCATAACCAAAACTCAAGGTAGCTAACACAAATGGGTTCGCATCAGCAGGTTTTACTAAAAAACCATCACTTTCACCTGGATAGCTACTCTCTGTTCGTTGTCCTATACCACAACGTGTCAATAAACCAATTAATTGATCGGGAGGACTGGCAAGAGTCATTTTAGTCACCCCGACATTACTGGAATGCTCAAGTACCCCAGAAACATCTAATACCCCGTAATTATGAATATCACGAATGGTATGTCCGTGTACAATCATCCAACTAGGCTGAGTATCGATAATGCTTTTGGGGTTAAATAAACCACTTTCAAAAGCGCTAGCAATGCTAAATGGCTTTATTACTGAACCTGGTTCAAAGGTATCGGTGATTGCTTTATTACGATAGCTGCTCAAAGAGTATCTGCTTCGTGCATTTGGATTGAATGATGGAAAATTCGCAACGGCAAGAACTTCACCACTTTGCGTATCAATCACTACAACCGAACCTGACTTTGCACCAAATTTATTCACCGTATCTTGCAGCTCATGATAAGCAAAATATTGAATGCGCTTATCTATACTTAACCGCAATTCATGTCCTGGTCGAGGTTCCTGGAGTATACCCAACTCTTCAATAATATTACCTGTTCTATCTTTAACCACTCTCTTTTTGCCACTAACACCCATTAGCCAATTTTGATAAGCAAGCTCAAGGCCTTCTATGCCATTATCATCAACATTGGTAAAACCTATTAGTTGAGCTACACTATCAGCTTCAGGATAGTAACGTTTAAATTCTTGCTGAAAATTGATTCCGGGTATTTTTAGATTGGCTATTTTTTTTGCAATCATTGGAGGAAGCTGGCGCTGCAAATAAACAAATTCTTTATTTTTCGCAGCAGTCGACTTAGTCAGCTGTTTGATAGATAAGCCCAACAACTTGGCGAGCTCTACCAACTGTTTTTCATTAGGTGCAAATACTTTAGGATTGACCCATACGGCTTGCACAGGAGTGCTCACTGCTAATGGTTCTCCTTGACGGTCAGTAATCATGCCACGATAAGCTGGGATATTGAGCACTCGTAAACTACGAGCATCGCCCTGATGCTGTAAAAACTTGCGATTTAACACGGTAAGATCGTGCATTCGCCAAATTAATGCAGCCAATAGTAATACAAAAAAACTAGATACAACAACTAGTCTGGCCAAATGCTTTCTAGTATTCATTGTACGCGCTGCATAATAACTTGCTTGTTTTCTGGCAAAATCATGCCCAGCTTTTCACTTGCGAGTTGCTGAACACGCGCAGGTGTTGCAAGGCTTGCTCGCTCTAATAATAGCTGCCCCCACTGTAACTGCAATTGTTGAGCAACTTGCTCAGCATGCTCAAGCTGGCTAAAACGCATACGGTGAAGGTTAGTCATATAAACGATGGCTAAAGCGCTGAGCAACACGCCAAACATTAAAAATAAACGTATATACAGTTTTTTCGATAAGCGTATATCGCTGAGGTGTCCGCTGAACAAATTACTTTGGTGAATTACCTTTGCTGCGGCATTCATGCTGTTTTTTCTCCTATCCTAAGTACTGCACTACGGGCTCGAACATTTCGCTCAACTTCTTGCTGAGTTGGCTTTATCGCTTTACCGATACGCATAAAAGAGGTTTTCAGATCGGCAGCACGAATGGGAATATCTTTTGGCAAGACAATCCCCTGCTCTTGCTCACGCATAAATTGTTTCACGATACGATCCTCAAGCGAATGAAAACTAATGACTGATAATCGTCCACCTACGGTTAACACCTCAAGGCAACGTTGCAGACAAAGACGTAAGTCAGATAATTCTTGGTTAATATGAATACGAATAGCTTGGAATACCCGTGTTGCCGGATGTTTATGTTTTTCCCAGTTTGGATTAGCTTTTTTTATGATTTCAGCTAGAACATCGGTGGTAGAAATAGGCTGTTGCTGACGAGCAACTACAATCGCATGAGCAATTCGCCGCGCAAAACGTTCTTCACCATAAGTTTTAAAAATAACTGCCATTTCTTCTGCAGAGGCTGAATTAATGAATTGTGCAGCATCTAGCGGTTGTTGCTGATTCATGCGCATATCAAGAGGACCGCTTTGCATAAAACTAAACCCTCGGTCAGGACTATCTATTTGCGGCGAAGATACACCTAGATCCAATAAAATTCCATTAACCCGCCCACAATAACCAAATTGACTGGCTATTTCATAAATATCAGCAAACGACCCATTTACAATATGAAAACGACTGTCATTACAAAAATCTTGTTGCGCATGCTCAATAGCATCTACATCTTTATCGATTGCTAGCAATCGCCCTGCTTGATTTAGACGAGTTAAAATAGCGCGGGTATGGCCACCTCGCCCATAAGTGCCGTCTATATATACGCCATCTTCTTTAATAGCCAGTCCTTCTATCGACTCATCCAATAAAACTGACTGATGTTTAACCATTGATACTTTACCTTCATAGAGAAAATGTTTTCATTTCATCAGGTAGGCCATCCTCTCCAGAGGCCTCTTCTGTCAACCATTGTGCTCGTTTGATTTGCCATAAATCGTCATCCCATATTTCAAACTTATTCCCTTGACCAATCATCACAACCTTCTTATCCAATCGCGCATAATCACGCAATACTGGTGGTAGCAACACACGACCATTCGCATCAAGTTCTACATCGGTAGCATGGCCTATCAATAATCGTTGAATACGGCGAGCAGCGGCATTAAAACTCGGCATTTTTTGCAAGTTATCTTCTATTATTTGCCATTGTTTTGCAGGATAAAGTAATAAACAAGTTTCTTCAGTATCGATAGTAATGACCATAGAGGAACACCCTATACCTAAATCCTCACGATATTTGATAGGAACTGCAAGCCGACCTTTACTATCAATATTAATTGCGTTGATACCACGAAACATTATTTTTACTTAATGGAATGCATAAATTCCACAATTATCCACTTTTTTGTTATTTTAAACCACTTTTCCCCACGAAAAAAAGATATTTTTAATATCATTTGCAATTAGTTATCATCTATTGTTTAAAAGCTATTCTTTCCATCCATAAAATGACAGCTTTAAAAAATAATCATCAAGCCTATTAATTAATTTAGTCATTTATGCCTCAATTTTAGCCGTTTTTCCCAGGACCGTTCGCCCCGAGTAGCGTGCTACGCCGCGCCTCGAAGGGCTTTATAGTGTTCTGCAAACCCTTTATGCATTAGCTTTGCATTGCTGCTTTGCTTAGGGCTTAAGGCTTCCGCACGCGGCACCGACCCACATAAACGGCTTCTTCACCGGGTAAGAGCAATAACGTTTTCATCGCCTACCTACCTTCTATACCTTAGCAATTTTACGTAAAGGATATTGGGTTCGGTGGTCTCGGGCACCTGCCCCACTGCTCCGGCCTCTCAAAGGTTCACTTGCGTTTAGGCTGCGATTTTGGCTCAAGCTTCTTTCAGATCCATCATTGGCTATACTATTTCTTCAGTCTCCTTTCTTCCCTGGATCTAAGTCGTACGACACCAGATACTCTAGTACAGTTTCTTCAGACACCCTTGCTGTTTTGCCTATTAATTCCCTC
>JBMLTO010000105.1:0-30694 GCA_049239925.1 Legionella sp.
AACTATTCGTCAAATTAATCCGAGGGTTAATAACCCTATTGTTGGGCCAAGGCCCAACCTACTACAGATTGATTAAATTTTAATGCGACAGCCGTGGAGCTTGGCATCAGTTATCTTGTTTGATTTTTTTATATATGTCACAATTAATGAACCATTAATTTTATGGAGTTTGTTTGATGCGTCCAATTTCACGGATAATCGCGCTAGTAGTATCGGTTTTTTATTCATGCCTAGTTATTTCTGCGACCCAGCCACCAAAAAACTTGCTGACTCATCAGAAGTTGATTAAAGCACAAGAAGTTATCGCTTCCTCAACGGGGCTTTTTTATTTGCAAGCGGGTCAATTTAGTAATGTACGTAGGGCTCAAATTTACAGAAAGCAGTTAGTTACTGATTTACATCATCTTGTTACGGTAAAGACAAGAGGACAATACCATGTTGTGCTCATCGGGCCTTTTAAAACATTTACTGCTATGAGAGCATTTATTTCTGGCAAAAATAATTTGGTAGTGAGTTAGTGAAAACGAAAGCTCGTTTTGTTTGTGGTCAATGTGCCGCTGTATTTTCCCAATGGTCAGGCCAGTGTACCCAATGTGGAAGTTGGAACGCTATCAGCGAGGAAAGCCATAAAATCATGCCAACATTGGGGGGGCGCAGTAATTATGCAAATCAGCGCTCGGTTGTTACTCATGTTAATGATGTGGTTTTGGAACACCAGGCTCGGATGGATTGTGGATTGGTCGAGTTGAATCGTGTGCTTGGCAGTGGACTTGTAGATGGTTCTGTCGTATTAATTGGTGGTGATCCTGGTATTGGTAAATCAACTTTATTACTACAATCTATTGCCAACTTATCCATTCGACATAAAGTATTATATGTAACTGGTGAAGAATCTTTACAGCAGGTTGCTTTACATGCCAAGCGTTTACAATTACCACTGGATGGATTGCGTTTGCTTGCTGAAACTCATGTAGAATCGATTCTTGCTCATGCGCAAAAAGATCAGCCTAAAATTATGGTGATTGATTCTATCCAAACGATCTTTACCGAGACAATTAGTTCTGCTCCTGGTGGTGTAAGCCAAGTTCGTGAATCAGCTGCGCAATTAGTTCGATTTGCTAAAACAACGCAGACGGCACTTTTTTTAGTTGGACATGTTACCAAAGAGGGTGCATTAGCTGGCCCCAGGGTTTTGGAGCATATGGTTGATTGTGTCCTGTATTTTGAAGGACAGAGTGATAGCCGTTTTCGTGTGATTCGTGCAATTAAAAATCGTTTCGGTGCGGTAAACGAGCTTGGAGTCTTTGCTATGACTGACCGTGGTTTAAAAGAGGTAGCAAACCCCTCCGCAATTTTTTTATCAAAACAACCAGAACCAACGCCTGGTAGTGCAATTATGGTTACATGGGAGGGGTCTCGATCAATGTTGGTCGAAGTACAAGCGTTAGTTGATGAATCTCATGGGCAACAAGCAAAGAGAATTGCCGTTGGCCTGGATCAAAATCGAATGGCCATTTTACTTGCAGTTCTTCATCGTCATGGTGGGATTGCTACATATGATCAAGATGTTTTTATTAACGTAGTTGGTGGTATTAAAGTGAATGAAACGGGAAGCGATCTAGCGCTATTAGCAGCAATTGTTTCTAGTTTGCGCAATCGTATTATTGATAACAAAACGATTATTTTTGGTGAAATTGGTTTGGCGGGAGAAATTAGACCGGTACACTGCGGACAAGAGCGCTTAAAAGAAGCAGCAAAACATGGATTTAAGCGAGCAATTGTACCTTATGCTAATGCACCCAAGCTGCACCTAGATATCGAGGTTGAGCCAGTGAAACACTTACAAGAAGTGTTACAAAAATTGTAAGCAACACGGTATCGGGGTCAGGACCTGCTCCCTATACCGTGTTTTTGCGTAAATCGGGAGCTCGTTGTTTTAGCATCGATTTATTCATTTCCCTCTCCTGCGAAAAGCATGAGCATACTATCAAAGTTCCTCGACTATGGTAACTCAAGCCGATTCCTACTTTTCCCGATAACCATTATCTGACATTGATAGTCTTTTCTATGGTTAGCAGCTGGGCAATGTCTTTAGCAAAATAGCTAATAATCATATCAGCACCAGCACGTTTAATCGCAAGCAGGCTCTCAACCATTGCTTCTTCTTCATTGATAAGGCCCTGAGCAGCTGCAGCTTTGATCATGGCGTATTCTCCGCTGACTTGGTAGGCACACAGAGGAATGTCAGTGAAACGTTGTTTGATGCGAAAAATTATATCTAGATAATTCATGGCTGGTTTTACCATGATCATATCAGCACATTCATCGATGTCTAATGCTGCTTCGCGTAGCGCTTCTCGTGCATTGGCTGGATCCATTTGGTATGTTTTGCGGTTTCCAAATTTCGGTGTTCCTTGTGCTGCTTCACGAAATGGTCCGTAAAAGCTAGAACTGTATTTTACAGCATAGCTAAGAATAGCTGTCTGGATAAATCCAGCATGGTCTAACGCTGTGCGGATAGCATGAACCATACCATCAGTCATGCTGCTTGGGGCCACCCAATCTGCACCAGCTTTGGCATAGCTTACCGCTTGCCTAGCTAAGAGCGATAACGTTTTGTCATTATCTAACTCCTGTTCAATCATGAAGCCACAGTGGCCATGATCGGTATATTCACATAAACATACATCAGCAATAATAACAATCTCATCGTTGATGCTACGAATTTTTCGGATCGCTTGTTGAATGATTCCTTCGCTGGTCAGTGATGCACTGCCGTGTTCATCTTTCAATTGAGGAATTCCGAATAGCAAAACTGCTGGTATGCCTAAAGAACTTATAGTCGCGATTTCATCCGGTAGACAGTCAAGACTAAGTTGATATTGACCAGGCATACTATGGATTGCTTGCTTGTTGCTGAGATGTTCGCCAATAAAAATAGGAGCAATAAATTGTTGGGGATGCAAACGTGTCTCTCTCATTAAAGCTCTCACCATTCTATTCTTGCGCATACGTTTTAGACGTAAGGAAATCGGCTGTCCCATAAGATTAATCCTTGCTGTGGGTATAGAGTAAATCGATGCCATTACCAGAGGTACTGGCAGTCACTTGAATGCTAAAAAATTTATTTAATAAATATTTTAATGTAAATACATTATTATCTTTTTCAAATAATCCAATGTTATAGCTTACGTATGCACGTTTTGATAAGGATTTACCGACAACAACGCCTGCACCACTATTGGTTGGTTTGAATTTTTGTTTGTAATCAGCTGATTCTTGTACATTTAAATCAATCCCAAGATTATTTTTTAGTTGTTCCATTAATTGCAAGCCTTTACTGCCAGAATCAAGATTCATTGAATTCAAGGCTGTTAGTAATAATTGTCCTCCAGATTGACTAGCTAGACTGGCGGGACGTCCTAAAATAATCATCGATAGAATATCTGCTTGTGACAAGTTTGAGGGGATTGCAAATAAACGAATTTTGGTTGCGTTAAGCCGTCCACTGATGGCAATACCAACCGTTGTTTTATCACCAAAATCTAACGATTGAGTATTCTCAGTATTGAAGTCAAAGAGTTGATTAGAACCTACGAAATTAGTTTCTCGGCTAGTAAAATGGCGTATAGCTCGAATACGTATCAAGGGGTTAGCAAGCATTCCTCCGGTAAATATTAATTGCCCTTGCTCAATGGCTAAATTTTGACCGTAAGCATGATATCGTCCATCACGGATAGTTAGTTCACCGGTTGCAAAGGGTTCGCCTTGTGGAAATTGTTTGATGCGTAATGCACCGTCTAAATAACCGTGTAATCCTTTAACAGCTAGCTTTACATCAGTCCCCATTTTTAATTGTATATCCGTCTTAATATCGAAAAAATGTGACTGTAGGGGTTTATCATCGATGAATACTGCATCTTCGCTTAAATCAATCGTATTACTAAAAGACAGCGGTTTTAATTGGGCACTTGGAACTAAGACATTGCCACTGACGGTTAGTGATTTAGGTTGCAGATCAATCATAACCTGTGGTGAGATAGAAAAAGTAGATTCGGCTGTGTTCATGAGAGGAAAATTGTCCCCGTTAACATGAATGGTTCCCCTGACCTCCGGTGAGAATTGACCTTGACCGTTGACATGTAACGTTTGATTCTTCGACTGGATTTTACCATCTAATTTCCATTGTTTATTGATACTAGTTAATGTTGCTGATATTGGATTTAAATTCAAATTAAGTTTGGGAATCACCATGCTGCCGCGATGTAATTCAATTTTTCCTCGTATCTTGGGCTTGCGTATCAGTCCTTCTGCTTGTAATTGCATGAGCAATTGCCCTTGTAGCTTGTCGATGTTTGGATTCAATACCTGTAAACAATCGATCGAATTAATGTTTAATGTTAAATTTCCATCAATTTTCTGCTTTCTTATCGAGCGATTAAGTTTGAATGTTGGTAGATTTGCACGTAGCTTTAGGTATTTTTGTTGATCAATGGTTAGTTGGCCTGCTACTAATAATGCTTGTTCGGAAAGGATTGCTGAAAGCTTCCCTCCCTGAAAAGTCATCAGAGGTCTGTTGTTATTTCGGGGGAGATGGTAAGTACCTGGTGCAAGGGTTAGTTGTATTTTTCCCTGATCAAGTGCATGAATCGTTGCTCTTGCTGTTAATGCTGTTTTAAGTCCGGTTAAGGTTGGATGTAATAGTTCTGGGGCACCAAGAAATGCGTTCAATTGCCATTGGAAGGGAGCTTTGCCGTTGATAGAAAGATGATTTTTATCAAGGTGTAATTCGCCTTTAACGTTTTGTAAATTATAGTCAATAGAACCTTTAAAAATAGAATTGAAATAGCTACCTACAATATTGTTTGTTGCTTGCTGTAGCTCTATCTCATGACCAATAAAATGGCTTTTGACATGCAAATCTTTGATCGGCCATCCTAGTTCAGCTAAATCAAGATTGTTGCCAATAACATCACCTGAAAAATCATGGTGTTGGTCATAGTGCAAATGTCCTTCAATCTCACCATGTGCCGTATGCATGGTGGCTTGTAAGTTGATAGCACGATCGTGTATTCGCGTATGGATAGCTAATTCAGCAGCTAGTGGTTGCGCTAGTCGCATGTTGAGGTCCATGAGTAAATCAGCAAGAGTTCCAGAGATGATTAGCTGTCCTGCACTGCTATGAATCTGTTGGGAAATTTTAGTAGGCCAATTAAGATCTCTCCAAGAAATTTTACTGTGAATATCGGAACTATTGTATAAGTTTCCCTGAATAAAACCTCGCGCTATCCCATTAAAAGTACCATGCCACTGATAGTTACTGGCATTACCATCGACATTTATGTTGCTAGATAATGAATAGCGTTTTTTATGAGTCGGACGGACTGTTAGAGTGGCTTTTAATGGCCGTAGTATGGTTAAGTCACCGTTAGCAATCAACGATAAGCGATGATCATGATAATCAATAATTAGCTGAGGAATTTGCCATTTGATTTGATCAATAATTGTTTGGAATTTCAAATGTTGTAGCACATATGATTTTTTTTCTTGTTTGATGATGATTCGGTGCGTTTTAGCTTCTGTGATTTTCAAGTTAAATGGTAGGGTAGGCAAAGTGAGTAGCCTTTGATGATATATTGGGGCATTTGGATTCAGTTTGAACCGGTGAACTGTTATTTCGTCTAGCTCCAATCGATCAATGATAAGGATGGATGATAGTAACGATTTAGGCTGCCAATTTAAATGACCTTTATTGATAACGATATCGATATTGTTGTCTGTATAGCTAATGTCTTTAAAGATTATCTTGTCAATTAATCGTCCTTGTAATTGACCTATCCTAATTTTACCTGGAAGGGTGAGACTAGCAAGTTTAATAGCAAGATATAAGCCAGGCGTTGTAGTTAATATAAACATCGCTACTGTGATCAACATAATGATAAACATCAAGTTGCCATAAATTATTTTTTTTAAATAATTCATCTTATAAATCTGGCCCCATATTAATCACTAATTTCGGAATATGATTAGGCACTTGATGTAGATGATTATCCACTCCCTGAGCTATGCTAATTTTGATAGGTCCTACGGGTGATACCCACATGAAACCTACTCCGGCATCATATTTAATGAGTCGATTGTTTGGTTGATAAACTGAACCTGCTTCCACAAAACCAATGAGGTACCACTTTTCGAATGTTTCTTTTTGAATTTCTACACTGCCAAAACTCATCAATTTACCAGGCCCAATAGAATTATAACCATACGCTTTTAAATTATCGGCGCCACCAAGAAGCATGGCTAACGACAAAGGTAAGTCATGAAGACGATGTGTTTGGGTTATCCCCTGAATACCATGAAAAAATAAGCGACTATGTATTGGAGCAACGGTAATCGCTAATTTTGCATCTAAAACTGCTTGAGCAAAATTAATATCTGATAACCCTAGCGTACTACTACCTTGCATGATCAGATTAATATTATAGCCATTTGTCGAGAAAAGAGGTTCGTCTGCTTGTCGCCAAGTGAACGATAGTTTGGGAAACAACAGGTTCTTTTCGCTTTTAGCCTCGGTATCGTAATTATATCGCTCATGGAGGCCATTTATCGACAATATTCGTTGCGAATCGTTTTCTCGGTGCTGCTGGCCGAGTGATAATAAGTATGAATTACTATAACCAGTACTGTAATTAAAATTAGATAAACTACCGCTAATAGCGTAGTTATCAGTGACTGGATTTTTACCAGGAATTAAGTATTGAGCCAATAACGCATTTTCCTTTAATGAGCCTTGTACGATCGCATTAAATTTATGACCCGATGGATTAATTGGCACTATATGCAAACCTGTTCGACCACGAGGCCCTGTATCTGTTCCATAGCCTAAGCCTAAAGAATAATTGGCTCGATCAATGGGTTGAAGATTCACTCTGATAGGTACATGGCTATCGTCGCTAATCAAGGGCTTAACATCTACCGTTTTAAAATACCCACTATTATTTAAATGACTGTTGAATGCCAAAATATCTTCAGTTGAATAAATTTCGCCGTGCTTGAAGCGCACATATCGGTGCAATAATTCTGGTGAAATATAAGTTGGATCAAAATGTATTTGGCCGAAATAATATTGATGACCGGTATCAAAGATGAGGTCTATTCGGGCAGTATATTTTTTTTTATCAATGATTAGTTGTGATTTCACAAAATTTGCATGTAAATAGCCTTGCTGTTCAGCCGCACTCACTAGCAGTTCTTTAGCTTTATTATAAGAATTATTGTTGAGTACTTGTCCTTTTTGGATAGGTAATATTTGCAGGACTTGTTTGATTTCATTGTTGTTCTCTCCATCACCGATGATCTTGACGTTAATATCGCTAATCAGCATTTGGCGGCCTGGGTTGATGCTAATATACAACCGTTTGTTACGCACAATGGCGATGTCTGGTTGGAAATATCCATAAGGATGCATTGCTTTAGCGATTTGCTGTTTTAAGGTTTCAAGAGAATCTGTAGCGATTGATTTTTGTTGGTAAAGCTCGACAAGGCGTTCTTGCACATTACTAAGTAAGTCACCATGAATCCCTGTCACTTTAAAATCGATGGGTTTTGCAGCAATTAATAATACAGGGAACGAAAAAATGAGTAGTGTGCGATAAATTATATTCATTAAACTCCAACATTATTTCAGTGTTATATGTTAAAAGAGTCCTTCGCTAACATCTCAAAAACATCTCTCATGATGTCTAGTTATTGGTGCAGTTGTTCTTTTTCAAGGGCTTTTAGTTTGTAGATCACATCTAGTGCTGAGCGAGGTGTTAAATTGTCGACATCAATATTTGCTAGTTCATTTAACACAGCTGGATATTTTAACAGTTGATTTATTGGTTGTTCAACTATAGGTGTTTGTTGAACCTCCTTTAAATGTTGAGTTGCTAACGCTAAAACATCTTTCGGAATACCTGCCAACGCGGCTACTTCTAGGCCATAGCTTTTACTTGCCGCCCCGTCTTCCAGTTGATAAAGAAATACAATGCCATGATCGGTTAATGTTGCTTGAAGATGCTTATTGCGTATGCAAGGAAACTTTTCAGGCAAGTTGGTTAATTCAAAATAATGAGTGGAGAATAATGTATATGATTTAACGGTGTTAGTCAGATAAACACAACATGCATACGCTAAAGCCATGCCATCATAGGTGCTTGTGCCTCGGCCAATTTCATCAATAAGCACCAAACTTTCCGATGTAGCATGTCTTAAAATATGTGCTGTTTCGCTCATCTCGACCATGAACGTTGAACGGCCTGCACTTAAGTCATCACTTGCACCAATGCGTGTAAATATTTTATCAATGGCTCCCATGCGCGCTCTTTTAGCTGGAACATAACTGCCTATATGGGCGAGCAAAACAATTAAAGCATTCTGTCGCATATAGGTAGATTTACCGCCCATATTTGGTCCAGTAATTAATATCATGTGTTGTTGCGGTTTTAAATGTAGGTGATTAGCGATAAATTTTTGTTTTAATAGTTGCTCAATGACAGGATGCCTACCTTCGACAATCTCTATACCAGGATTTTTATCCATGGTAGGGCATGTCCAATTTAGACTAATACTGCGTTCTGTTAGGTTAGAAAGAACATCTAACTCAGCTAGTGCTTGGGCAATTAGATTAAGTGGGATAACCGAGAGATAGATCTCTGCTAATAAATTTTCGTATAACCATTTTTCTCTTGCCAATGCCTTCATTTGTGCAGACATTACTTTTTCTTCGAAATGTTTAAGTTCAGGCGTAATATAGCGTTCAACATTTTTTAAGGTTTGTTTACGTTGATAATAATCAGGAACTTTTTGAGTTTGGCTATGTGGCAGTTCTATATAGTAACCATGTACACGGTTGAATCCAAATTTTAAAGTGGATATTCCTGACCGCTGTTTCTCTTGTTGTTCTAATGCTAATAATTTTTCGCTAGCATTATCGCTTAGCTCTCGTAAGTCATCCAATTCTTCGTCAAAACCTTGAGCTATCACACCGCCATCCCTAATCAGTACAGGTGGATTCTCAATGATCGCTGTTGCTAATAAATCTGATAATTCAGGTAGTGGCTGTAGATTATTCGTTAAATTAGTGATCAGCAAACCGGATAATGGTTTCAGTACTTCTTGTAGTTCAGGTAAAACAACCAAACTGTTTTTTAACTGAACCAAGTCTCGTGGTCTTGCCGTTTTTAAGGCTATCCGGGTCACTATGCGTTGAACATCTGCGGTCTTTTTGAGCAACTCATGGCATTGTGCATCTACACGATTAGCTTGTAAGACGCTGAGTGCTTGTTGACGTTCTTTAATTTGGTCATGCTGACGAAGTGGTTTGCTCAACCAACGAGCTAATAGACGACTACCTGCTGCTGTGGCTGTATGATCAAGAATTGCTAATAAACAATTCTCATGTTTACCTTGATTATTATGAAAAATTTCTAAGTGATTTTGCGTGGATTCATCAAGCTGCAGATAATCTTCATTGTTTTCAAGGGTAAGCGTGGTTAAATGTGGCAGTGATTGTCGTTGAGTACTTTCCAGGTAGGCTAGTAGACAACCTGCTGCAGGATAGGCAATCGGATAATCTTTCTCACCAAAGGCTGTTAAATTAGTTGTATTAAAATGTTTTGCAATCAGTTCTCGTGCACGATTTCGATCAAAATCCCAGGCAGGTCGACGTTTAATCAATTTTTTCCAGCGTTCGAGTTTATCTTGCTGGCCATCAAGTAACAAAATTTCAGCAGGTCTTAGACGGTTTAACTCAGCATTTAGTTCGGGCTCATCGTTGACTTGTAACAGATGAAATCTGCCACCGCTGATATCTACCCATGCTAAGCCAATCTGTTCTTTATGAAAATGAATCGCTAATAGTATATTGTCTTGTCTTGCTTCGAGGAGTGCATCATCAGTCAAGGTTCCTGGAGTAATGATCCGAACGACTTGGCGTTCCATGGGGCCTTTGTTGTGGGCTGGATCACCAATTTGTTCGCAGATGGCTACAGACTCACCTTTTTTCACTAAACGGGCAAGGTAGTTTTCGACAGCATGATAGGGAACTCCGGCCATAGGGATGGGAGAACCAGCTGATTGCCCTCGATGTGTTAGCGTTAAATCTAGTAAGGTTGCCGCTTGTTTAGCATCATCAAAAAAAAGCTCATAGAAATCACCCATACGATAAAATAATAATATATCTGGGTAATTAGCTTTGATTGATAAATATTGTTGCATCATTGGCGTGTGCGGACTAGACATAGGTATTAGATCAAGTTAGCTTCCCGCCGATTGTAGCAAAATTGCCAAGACAAGTCAGTACCGAATATTTGTAAAAATTGCCGATGTTATCATAGGGGATTTTTTATCATGTATTATAAATCTTCAATAAATATGGTAGACCTTTTAAGTGATTGTAGTAGAATTAAAACCGTTAATTCGTTGATAACATGTTAATGTTTGCTTGGATTTGTTATCAGGAATTCATTCAATCAACTTATTTTAAATTAAGGGAGATATTATGAGATCGATTATGTTACTAGTTGCTGCTGGAATGATGGCAGTTGCTTTAACTGGTTGCGAACAAAAACCAAAACAACCGACTGATGAACATCCAGTTGCAGTGCAAACACAAGCTGAAGAAGCTAACGCAGCTGAAGAAGCCAAACCAGCTGAAGAAGCCAAACCAGCTGAAGAAGCCAAGCCAGCTGAAGAAGCTAAACCAGCTGAAGAAGCTAAACCAGCTGAAGAAGCTAAACCAGCTGAAGCACACAGCTGATCGTAATGACCATTGAAGAAGACCCCGTTTCTACGGGGTTTTTTATATAAATATATAGTGTTTTATTGAATCTGATGATTAACAAGCAACCTGTTGACGCAGTCATAACATGGGTCGATGGCAGTGATAGTTCTCATGCAGCAAAATTAAATCGTTTGCTTGCTTCCTTGGGTCGGACACGTCCGATGTCTGCAGCACCGACTCGTTTTAATCAATGTGGTGAGTTGAGCTATTGTGTTTTTTCGTTGTTGCAGTTTGCTCCTTGGATTAATAATATCTTTATCATCACTGATCAGCAAATTCCACCAATCGTTGAACAACTTGCGATGACAACATATGCAAATAAAATTAAGATTATCGATCATCTTCAAATATTTGCTGATTATGAACATGTGTTACCCACCTTTAATAGCTTAACGATTGAAACCATGTTGTTTAAAATTCCTGATTTGGCTGACAAGTTTATTTATCTCAATGATGATTGTCTATTAGTGAGGCCAGTGAGCTATGATGACTTTTTTCGTAGCGGGAAAGTTGTCCTGAGAGGATGCTGGAAAACGTCGAGTTCAGTGAAAACATACTATAAGTTGACCCGGTGGTTAAATAAATATTTTCCTAAACTAGTGCAAGTGAAACCTCCTGCTTTCCATCGTCATATTCAAGAGAAAAGCGGACAATTATTAGGGTTTACGAAGCGATTTTTTGATTTACCTCATATGCCTTTCGCAATGAACAAGCCTACTATCGACTGTTTTTTTAGGCTCAATCCACAATTATTATCTAGCAATATACAATATGCTTTACGTGATTTACGTCAATTTTGGTTGATATCCTTGATTGCACATCTAGAAATAAACAATAATCAAGCTATTATTGATAAATCGTTAAAAGCGATGATGGTGAATGGTGGGCACCATTCGATCAAAAAAATTAAGTCTCGATTGGCTGCTGTCGATAGTAATCCGCATATTGCTTTTTTATGCATGCAAAGTATTGATTTGGCGCCAGATGATGTTAAAGATTATTTGATTGGCTGGCTTAAAGGTCGATTTGACATCAATAGTCGATTATTCTTAAGCAATAGGACGAATAACTAATGAGTATTGCAATATTAGCAACTGGCGATGAAATTATACAAGGTGATACTTTAAATACAAATACTCACGCTATTGCACATGTTCTGCAAACAGAAAGCTTGTCTTTAGGATTGCATCTGTCTTGCGGAGACAATGAACAAGAAATCGCTGATTGTATTGCATTTCTTAGCCGTAAACATCGGATTATCATCATCACTGGTGGCTTAGGTCCTACCTCAGATGATCGTACGCGGTTTGCTTTGGCAAGGTATTTAGGTTTGCCTTTACAAGAAAATCCGATCGCTTTGCAGCATGTTCAAGAGCGGTTAATACGTGCCAATCTTCCTATGAATGCAGGTAATCGTCAACAAGCTATGTTTCCTGAACAGGCTGTATTGTTAGCTAACCCATATGGCACTGCTTTAGGATGTTATCTACTACATAGTGGTAGTATTTATATTTTATTGCCTGGTCCCCCTCGAGAATGCTTACCTATGTTCAATCAGTATATCCTGCCTTTATTAGGAGCGACTGAACATAGTGACAAAGTATTACTAAAATGGCGCTTATTTGGTGTCGCTGAAAGTCAGATTGCAGAGATCTTAGAGCAGGAGCTTTGCGGTATAGATTGTGAGGTTGGTTATCGACTAGACACTCCTTATGTCGAATTCAAAGTACGTTGTATGCTAGAACAGGTAGATATTATCAAGCAGTTGGTTGAGCCACTAATTGCTCCTCATATCATTGCTACGACAGATCTTAAAGCATCGGAGAAGTTACAACAATATACGAATAAGTTACGTGAGCCTATCAGTATTATTGATGAGGTCACCGGTGGTAAGTTGCAAACTTTAATCCAATGTCCTGAGAATTTTGATAAAGTATTTTTTTACCCAAAAAATGCTGTGAATCTTCAGTTTCATTTAACTGGGTTACAGGAATTTTGGTCGCAGTTGCCCGGTGTTACTGAGTCATCACTGACTATCAAATATAGCAATAGCGGCGGGCAAGGGAGCGAAACTCGACAGATTCCTTATCGTGGCCCATTGGTAATTGATTTTGCTGCTGAATGGCTATCCTTTAGACTGTTGCATCTCATCGATCAATTGCATAAGTGAGTAACATAATTGCTGGGTTCCTTCTGCCTTTATAGCAGAAATACAAAATACTTTGCCAGTCCATTGTAAGTGGGTGATGATATCTTGAATACGTTGTTCCCGTTCCTGTGGATCTGGAATCATGTCTATTTTGTTAAGAACCAACCATCTTGGTTTATCAAGTAAGTCTTGGCTGTAAGCCGCTAGTTCATTGATAATCGTAATTGCTGATGCTACTGGGTCGCTATTGTCCAAAGGTGCAATGTCTATGACGTGGAGCAAAACACAGGTGCGTGAAAGATGTTTTAGAAAGTGATGCCCAAGTCCTGCGCCGTCAGCTGCACCCTCAATTAAACCAGGAATATCTGCCATCACAAAGCTTTTATGAGCACCAACGCTAACAACACCAAGACCTGGGTGTAAAGTCGTGAATGGGTAATCTGCGATTTTCGGTTTTGCGCTAGAAACGGCACGAATAAGTGTTGATTTTCCTGCATTAGGCAAACCTAATAAACCGACGTCGGCTAAAACACGTAGTTCTAAGCGCAATTGACGTACTTCTCCAGGGGTTCCTGGGGTCGTTTGTCTGGGAGCGCGGTTAACGCTGCTTTTATATCGGGTATTACCCAAACCATGAAAGCCACCTTGAGCAACCAGTAAGCGTTGACCAACGGTGTTAATATCTCCTAAAACTTCATCGTTATCTAAGTCGTAGACGACAGTACCAATTGGTACATGAATAATCAGATCATCGCCTTTTTTTCCGGTACAATTACTGCCCATGCCACTTTTGCCATTTTCTGCTTTAAAATGTCGCTGGTAACGAAAATCAATTAAGGTATTTAAGTCCTTATGCGCTTCTAAATAAATGCTGCCACCATCGCCGCCGTCTCCGCCATCAGGGCCGCCAAAAGGAATAAATTTTTCACGTCTAAAGCTTAGGCAACCATTACCACCATTACCTGCTTCAACTTTAATAGTTACTTCATCAACGAAACGCATTAGGACATCAACTCATATAAGATACTATGCTCAGATGTTTAGAGCATAGCCGTTAACATTAGTTAAGCGGTGTAGAGGGTGTGATAGCAAACGATCTGACTCATTATCGATTAGTTGCCAATGATTAAATAATCTTAGCGGCAGGTTTATTGCTTCCTAACCGCATATGATAATTTCAACACTAATAACTGAATAGCCTAACAGATAAGACTATAAACTAGTTTGCCTCAGCAACTACTGGATCAATAACTACAAACTGGCGCTGTTTAGTGCCTTTGGTGACAAAATTAACAAGGCCGGCAGTGAGGGCATAAAGCGTATGGTCACGTCCTAAACCAACACCTTCACCAGCATGAAAACGAGTTCCTCGTTGTCTAACCAATATCTCACCTGCGTTAACAAATTGTCCACCGTAACGTTTAACACCCAGGTACTTGGGGTTCGAGTCGCGACCGTTACGGGTACTACCACCTGCTTTTTTATGTGCCATTTCAATATCCTCTATAACTTTTGTACACACAACCGAATAACATTTAAAATAAACATCGGTAATGGTTAACAATTAATTACTTAATTGCAGTTATCTTAATTTGCGTATAGTTTTGTCTGTGCCCCATTTGTTTCATATGGTGCTTTCGTCGTCTAAACTTGATGATCTTAATTTTTTTGTGTCGTCCGTGTTCAATGACCTCAGCTGTTACAGTTGCATTATTGATAAAAGGAGAACCGCAGACAACCTTATCACCATCCGTTGTCATCAGAACCTCACAAAAATCAACATGACTGCCTACTTCAGCTGCCAGTTCTTCTATTTTCAGAAGATCACCTTCTTTGACACGGTATTGTTTACCGCCTGTTTTAATTACCGCATACATACTCAATCTCCAATTTGCCTGACGGGCTATCACTGGTTCAACAAAGTGCCACATTCTATAAAATATCAGCTACGACTTCAAGTTGAATTTAACTTATTGTATACTCAGCAATCCTGCCCTGTAAACCTGGTCGCAAGGTGATAAGCAATTTTATTTGCTCAGGGCTTATACATACGGAGAATTATAACGATGTCAACACTGATTTTAGAAGCTGAAACAAGAACAGACTTAGGGAAAGGTGCGAGCCGCCGCCTTCGTCGTTTAGAGAACAAAATACCTGCAGTTGTGTATGGTGGTGATGAACAGCCTTTGTCTATTCACTTGCTCCACAATAAGGTCGTTAAGGCGCTGGAAAATGAACGTATTTTTTCAAGCATTTTTGATTTGAATATAGATGGATCGAAAACTGAGCATGTCATTTTGAAAGATATTCAAAGACATCCATACAAGCCTATTATTCTGCACATGGATTTGCAACGAGTTTCTGCCAAAGATATCGTTGTTAAGATGGTTCCTTTGCATTTTACAAATGAACAACAATCAAAAGGTGTTAAAGCCGGTGGGTTGGTAAATCATACCATGACTCAGGTTGAAGTCCGTTGTCAAGCACAGCATTTACCTGAATTCATTGAAGTTGATTTGGCTAATCTATTAATTGATGAGGTTGTTCACCTATCAGATTTGCAATTGCCTAAGCATGTACAATTAGCATCTGATCCTTCTGTGGGTGATCATGACCATCCGGTTGTGAGTATTCATATGCACCGAGGCTCATCTGAAGATGAGGATGCTCAATCCGATGAAAGTGCTGGTTAATTATTTTCATTAGCTATCATTATTACTTACTAAAGGCGGGACTTCGATTCCGCCTTTTTTTGATCCGACGCAGAAGATGATATGAGCATAAAATTATTGATAGGGTTAGGTAATCCCGGTGCACAGTATACGTTTACTCGTCATAATGCCGGTCAATGGTTCATTGAAATGTTGGCTAAAAAGTATAACGCAACTTTTAAAATAGATAAAAAATTTCAGGCAGATCTTGCCATCATTGACCATGCAGATTGTCCCTGTCGGTTGGTGATGCCGCTCAGTTTTATGAATTTAAGTGGTACGTCGATACGTTTACTAAGTGAATTTTATAAAATTTCTGCCGATGAGATAATCGTTATTCATGATGAGCTTGATCTTCCAGCTGGAACAATCAGGTTAAAAAGTGGTGGTGGCCATGGTGGCCATAATGGTCTAAGAGATATTATGAGTCAATTAGCAAGCAACGCATTTCACCGTCTAAGGATTGGTATTGGTCATCCTGGTCATAAAGAACTAGTAGCAAACTATGTACTTACTAGACCAAGTCAAGCAGAGCGTGAGCAAATTACTACAGCGATAACGCAAGCAGTTGAGATCATACCAACTTTATTCAAAACCGGTTTAGCCGCTGCAATGAATTCGTTAAATAGATAGTGCTAGTTGGCTTGTAGTCAATAATAGTCTGGATGAGGGAAAACGATGGGATTTAAATGTGGAATAGTTGGATTGCCAAATGTAGGCAAATCAACCTTGTTTAACGCGCTAACCAGGGCTGGTATTGAAGCTGCAAATTATCCTTTTTGCACAATTGAGCCTAATATTGGGGTCGTAACTGTTCCTGATCCTCGTTTGCTCGCGCTTAGCGATCTGGTCAAACCGCAACAAGTGCAACCAGCTGTGATGCAGTTTGTTGATATAGCTGGTTTGGTCAAGGGAGCATCCAGTGGTGAAGGGTTAGGTAATCAGTTTTTGGCAAATATTCGTGAAACAGATGCCATAGCTCATGTGGTTAGATGTTTTGAAAATACAGATGTCATTCATGTTGAAGGCCGTGTTGACCCAATCAATGATATTGATGTTATCAATACAGAACTTGCTTTAGCCGATATGGATAGCGTTGAAAAAGCATTACTGAAAGTGGATAAACTGAGCCGAGGTGGTAACAAACAGGCGATGTTTGAGAAACAAGTTCTGGAAAAAATCCAAAGACAATTAAATGCTGGATTAGCTGTACGCGGATTAGATTTGTCAGTTGATGAACAACTAGTGACTCGACGCTTGTGTTTATTAACGGCGAAGCCAGTATTATACATCGCTAATGTTGATGATAATGGCTATGAAAATAATCCTCTATTAGAGCAGGTCATTTTATTGGCCCAGCGAGAACAGACTAAAGTTGTTGCTTTATCGGCCGCAACTGAAGCAGAGTTAGTTGAACTGGACGATCTTGATCGCAATGAGTTCATGCTTGATCTTGGTTTAAGTGAGCCAGGGTTGCATCGGGTCATTCGTGCTGGTTATGACTTGTTAGGTTTACAAACGTATTTCACAGCGGGTATTAAAGAAGTAAGGGCGTGGACGATTAAGAAGGGTGCTAGTGCACCACAGGCAGCTGGTGTTATTCACAGTGATTTTGAACGTGGTTTTATTCGTGCGGAAGTTATCGCGTATCAAGATTTTATAGCTAATAAAGGTGAGCAGGGTGCCAAAGAAGCAGGGAAGCTTCGTTTGGAAGGAAAAAACTACACGGTACAGGACGGTGACGTCATGCACTTTTTATTTAATGTTTGATTGGCCTGACGTTAGTCATTTTTTCCTAATCCGTTCGTCCGGAAGCGCGTGCGTAGCAGGCTCCTCCGGACGAACGCACCAGGGAGAAATAGCTAAAATCGACGGGCAATACTCTTGAAAAATAACTATTACTGCGGAAAAGGGGATCGATTGAAGAGATAGATGTATTTTTTCGCTAGCATCGGTTGATTGTTTTCTTTGATCAAAAAACTCAATTAATATCATATGGTGCAACCCCCCATTGTTTTTGAGTTAAAAAAGTCAATGTAATTGTATTTAAAGCCCATTTGTTTAAAATATAAACACTTGCGGTGATGCTGATTCTATAAGCTATTGCTGATGATATTCACAGAGTTATCCACAAAAAATGTGGATAAGGATGGGCGGAAGGCCGGTGGGTTTAGAGTAACAAGTCTTATAAATATTGAGTTGATCTGAGTTTTTCATAAAATGTCAACCCATCTTTACACTTTGCAAAAATAATTATCCACAAGCCAATCAGCCCTTGATGTCAACACGCCCTAATAACATTCAATATTTTTAAGAGATAGCCTACGACATAAGCTATCTATACTCAGGATATTTGATTTTTTGGTTTTAACAAGATGAGTTGGCTCGCTAAAAGCTTGTCATGGTGTTCCCACTTCGCTAGCCGCACAGCAATAATATCAAAGCAGATAGTCCTATAGCTATTAAGGTGAGATTTTGACCTGGTAATGTGAATGTTGTTGCTAAACTAGGAATTTTTCGTCCTCGCCAGGCCATAATCGTTGGCAATAGTAATAGCAGAAGAACACAACAAATACCGGCGTAGTTTAATGCCTGTAAATAAATAGCAGGGTTAATAAATGTGATCGTTAAAGGTGGTATAAATGTAAAAGCTAGTACTAGTTTCCCTTGTTTACCTGATTTTTTAAGATTTAATCCGTCGGCAAGAAAATCAAATAATCCTAACGCTACTCCTAAAAAAGCAGTGAGCATGCAAACTGACGTAAATAAATTAAAAAAAGAGCTGATCCATCGATTATTGACTGCTGTACGAATGATTTCGTTTAATCCACTGGTAGGATGGTTACTATTCATTAATCCAAGCAAACCATTGGGGCCCTCACGGTGGACAACGCCTATAATGACTGCTTCCCAAATGATGTAACAAATTAAAGGAATTAATGAGCCAAGCAGTATTGCTTTTCTTAATAAGTCTACTTCACCGTTAAAATACTCACGTAAACTTGGAACAATCGATGCAAAACCAAACGACGAAACTAAGAGCATCAAGCTACCAGCTATTGCGTGAGCAGAGCCGCTTTCAAACCAACCTACTGTTTTAACATAAGGGCTAATAATTAGAACTAATAATAAGTAAATTGCTAATTTAGCAAACATTAGTCCGCGGTTAACATAATCAACCATTGCAATCCCACCATAAATTATGATGCTAAACAGTGAGGTAAACAGCACAGCAGCTATGTGACTAGGTAAACTAATATGTATTTTTATTAATAAAGCATTAAAAATATCGCTTCCACCCGAGATATAAGCAGCTAATAGGCTATACAGTAGAAAAAGGTAAATAATCCAGGCAATTATTTGTCCTGGCCAGCCAATCGTTGCTTTTGCCATTGATACCATATTGCTGCCTGGGGGGAGACGCAGATTGACTTCTAAAATTAATAAAGCGCCTAGGGTCATAATGAGCCAGCATGCAATCAAAAACATGATGGTATTGCCAAGCCCTGCTGCTGCTGTAGCTACAGGGAGAGCAAGCATCCCGCCACCAATAGATGTACCAACAATTAATAAAATCCCACCAATTAGTTTTGAGTTCAACATGGATCCTTGTAGTCAAATAAAGTCTTAGAATAGTGCAATGAATAGTAGTATTAATGAACATATGATAACCAGCCATTGACTGAGTTTTCCTCCTGGAACTTGATAAGCGGAAGGAAATTTTTTTCTGCCAACATAGGACATTAATGCTGGTAGTAAAAGTAACAAAATTATACAAAAAATGCCAGCATAATTTAACGCATAGAGATACATACCTGGAAAAAAAATAGCCATTGTCAATGGTGGAACGAACGTTAACATAAATAAAATCAAACCTTGAGTTCCTGTCTTGGATAGTCCTAATCCATCACTTAAAAAGCTAATCAGACAGAGCGAGACTCCGAGGAATGCCGTTAGCATGCAGACAGAAGTGAAAAAATTAAATAGGAGGGTAATTACTGGCTTATGCACGGTAGAGCAGAGTATTTTGGCAAGTGAAGAAGTCGTGTGTGCATCGTCAGTCAGCCCCATAAGTCCTGTTGAGCCATCAACTGCCAGACTACCCATAATCACCGCATCCCATGCGATATAACAGCATAGGGGCAATAGAGAACCAATAAATACAACTTTCTTTAGCAACTTGATGTCGTTTTGAAAATAGTTTCTTAGATCTGGCACAATAATTGCAAAACCAAAAGACGTGATTAAAATCATCGAGTTATTGGTCAACTGGTAATGATTATTATGGAGTAAATTGTCGACATGAATGAAGGGACTAATTAAAATAATTAGTATAAGAAATGTTCCTAGTTTGGCGAACATTAAACCACGATTGAATAAATCAACTTGTTTAATACCCCCATATACAATATTGCCAAATATTAGAATAAATAAACAACTCAAGAGCTTCGTATCAACATGCACATGAATAAGCTGCAACAAGCTGTCAAGAACATCGGTACCGCCGGAGATATAAGCAGAGAGTAGCGCATATAAAAGTAAAAGATAGCTTACCCAAGCGACCAATAAACCAGGTATCCCAAGCGTAGCAATTGCCATTGACAAGATATTTTTGCCAGGTGGAAGGTATAAATTAACTTCCAGGATAAATAACGCGCCTAGGGTCATGATGACCCAGCAAAGCAATAGCGCAAGCGATGATAGCCCAAAGCCATTGGTTGCGTTTGCCACAGGCAGTGCTAACATTCCACCACCAATGGATGTACCAACAATCAATAATATACCGCCTAAGAACTTAGAACGCATGCAATCACTTATCAATGGATAAGTGGTGATAGTATCAAAAGCTCGAGGGTCGTTGTAGCTTTGTATATGATTTTCATCGTTGCCATCATAGCTCTTTTATGTATCTGCAGGGAAAATTGTTCCTCTTATGAAGGTTACCAACGTTTATTATCGAATGAGTCTATGCGATAATTTTTGATTTTGCATGAGATACTATGAAAACTGTAATAGTCATTCCCGCTCGCTATGGGTCATCACGTTTGCCAGGAAAACCGTTGCTGATGCTGGGTGGCCAAACGATGTTAGAGCGAGTGGTGAATTTATCTCGTGTAGCGGCTGATGGGTTACCAAATGTAACGATCTTGGTTGCAACTGAAGACGATAGAATTGCTGAACATTGCAGGCAGCTAGGGGTTGACTATATGATGACTTCCGACCATCATTTAACGGGCACTGATCGGGTGGCTGAAGTGGTAAAACGATTACCGGAACAGCCTGATTTTGTTTTAAATATGCAGGGTGATGCACCATTAACGCCTCCTCAATGCTTACGTGCCATGATTACAACGTTTCAAAAAACAGGCTGCGATGTTATAACTCCGGTTACTCAGCTGACTTGGCAGCAACTTGATTCCTTACGCCAGACCAAATCTAGCACTCCTTTTAGCGGTACTACGGTGACCTTTAATCCAATGACGGGTAAAGCGTTTTGGTTCAGTAAGACCATTATTCCAGCGATCCGTCAAGAGACCGAACAACGAAAAACACAGCAAAAAAGTCCCGTTTTTAGGCATATTGGGCTTTACGGGTATTCTTCTGCCGTCTTAGAACAATACGTTCATTTGCCCGAAGGTCAGTTTGAGAGGTTAGAGGGGCTAGAACAATTAAGATTTCTAGAAAATAATTACACCATTCATTGCGTGGTAGTAGAGTTGAATCAGCATGCGAATATGTCAGGCATCGATAGCCCTGAGGATGTCGTTCGCGCTGAGGCACTTATCGCTAAACAGGGTGAATTACTAACGAAGGTTATTTGATGACTAAAACAAAATTGCTCATTGCTCGTCATGGCAATACATTCGGTCCTGACGATACCGTTACTCGCCTTGGTAAAACAGATCGTCCTCTGGTTGAAAGCGGTTTAAAGCAGGGATATCAGTTGGGACTTTATTTGAAAGCATATCATTTGATCCCCGATATAATTTTTGTTTCAGAATTAAAGCGTACCCAACAAACTGCTGAGCAGATCATGTGTGCAATACAAATGGACATACCCATGCAGATCTTATCTATATTTAATGAAATTGATTATGGTATCGATGACAATCAACCTGAAGAAATGATTATTGCTAGAATTGGTGCTAACGCCTTGAAAGCATGGGATGAGCAAGCGATTGTTCCTCCAGGATGGTTGTTTGAACCGCAAATGATTATTCGTAATTGGGACTTATTTGCTCGTAATTTACTGAAAGAATTTTCTGGTAAGATTATTCTTGTTGTCACTAGCAATGGTATCGCTCGCTATAGCCCTTATATTACTGGCAACTTTAAAGAATTTAATCGCAACTATAAACTTAAAATATCGACTGGTGCCTTGTGCTTATTTGAAAATGAGGCACCTGATGATCTATGGCAATGCAGAGCTTGGAACCTTAATCCGGTCTAATAATCAATGGATATTTTTCATAATAACAGGATGGTTTGAGCGGTTTGGTTTATGAATGATATTAATTTCAATACGCCGATTATAAGCACTACCATGCACAGAGCGGTTATCCCCTATATTGAATCGATCGCCATAGCCTCTAGCTTGTAGATGTTTTGCTTGGATATTATTAGCCCATAGAAAAGTAAGTATTGTTTCTGCACGAGTTTGTGATAATAATTTTTTATGATGATTTGAACCAATGTCGTCAGTAAAGCCAGCAATATAAATATCGGAACACGGATAATATTTGATTAATTTAATGATAGTGTTGAGTCCTTGATAGCGAAGATCATTCAATTGCGCTGAATTGAATACAAAATAGTGATCCGTCGGTATTATCAGAGAGGTTCTGTTTCCATAATGAATCAATTGAATACCCTGTTTTTCTAATTCAGTAACAACAGCATTATATTGAGTATTACGCAGTGCTAATAAAGCACCACTTGCTCCGCCAATCGCTACCCCTACACCAGTACTACCTGCTACCATGCCAACTACTGCACCGCTACCAGCCCCCATGCCCGCTCCTAATGCAGTGACAGCTAAGGTGCTCTTGTCAGCGTGAAAATTATTGTAGGGGATATGGTAACAACCTGCTAAGGTTAATATAGATAAGGCCCAAAAAATCCTTCCTAGGAATGTTGGTATTGACATGTTTACCCCTGCATAATTTTATCTCTAATTATTAAGCATCTATCACGGTTTCGCAATCACTCGATGTTGATATTCCTCAAAATTCTGAAAATTTAATGGACAAGACCTACTTAAGCTGGTGTACGCCGAGCAGTATCCTAAAAAAAAATCGAAGGATGGAGCAGAAAAAAGAAGGAAGCCCTAATCTCAGGTGACGGTGATAAGCTTTCCTACTTAGCTCAACGAAATAAAAAATAGTCTTGATATTTTTTATTTTGGATCTAGCCCTTCGAGACGCGCGTGTAGCACGCTCCTCAGGACGAACGGACCTGGGAAAAATAGCCAAAGTCGGTGCGCTACGAAAGCCCATTGTACTCGCGGCTGAGAGAGCCAGATGGCTAGCGCGGGGTCTACGAGCATGGCATGCAATGAAAGTACAAGGGTGAACGTGGGAGATCCATATAGCTCTCAGAAGGACAGAGTATTGAGACACAAGACCAAAAATCAAGGATCTCAAGACGTTTATCTGGAAGTCAGATCTGTCGTATGACTCCGAGCGTGGGAAAGCCACGTACAGGGGGAAGGACACTGGGTAAATAAGCTCTTAGTAAGGAAAATGTCGTGTTTATTGTCAATCTCACATCATTGCTTTGCCTAAATAGCGCTGCTATTCTTTTTATAGAATTTAGTAAAAGGATTAATTGATTGCGACAGGATTCTAATTTACATCAATCATCATATTACCTTTCTCTTGCGGCCCTAGGGGTTGTTTTTGGAGATATTGGCACTAGTCCATTATATGCTATGCGCGAGTCGTTACATGGGCTACCCATTACGGAGACAAATATCTATGGATTATTATCATTATTTATTTGGTCCCTGGTGGTTATTATCTCTATAAAATATCTAATTATTTTATTCAGAGCTGATAATCGTGGTGAGGGTGGTATTTTATCGCTATTAGCATTATTAAAGCAGTTTAGTAAGACCCGCTTGTTTTTGATTTTAGGAATACTGGGAGCTGGCTTACTATTAGGTGATGGCATGCTAACACCAGCAATTTCTGTCATTAGCGCCATAGAGGGCCTCAATGTTATGATGCCAACTTTAGCAAATGCTGTTTTACCGCTAACCATCTTAATTTTAGTAGCTATTTTTGTCGCACAATCATTAGGGACTGAGCGTATTGGCTTAGCTTTTGGACCAATTATTTTGCTTTGGTTTTTAACCTTGTCTGTCTTGGGGCTTAGTCAAATTGTCATTTCACCAGCAATTTTAGCAGCTGTTAACCCTTATTATGCTATTCATTTTTTTTATGAAAATGGGTGGCATGGTTATACGCTATTGGGTGGTGTTTTTTTAGTGGTCACCGGCGGAGAAGCTCTTTACGCGGATTTAGGGCATTTTGGAAAAAGACCTATCCGCATTAGTTGGTTTATCATAGTTTTGCCAAGCTTAGTATTGAATTATCTTGGGCAGGGAGCTTACTTATTAGCTCATCCGGAAGCAGTTGTTAATCCTTTTTATTGTCTTGTGCCATCTTGGTTCTCGCTGCCATTGTTGGTGATTGCCACCTTCGCAACAATCATCGCATCTCAAGCAGTTATTACTGCGACCTTTTCTCTAACGAAGCAAGCAGTTCTATTAGGTCTCTATCCTCACTTACCCATTATCCAAACATCCGGTGTTAGTCGTGGACAAGTATATATACCTCAGATGAATTTTATCTTGGCAATAGGGACAATTTTATTAATCCTGACTTTTCGTACATCTGACGCGATGGCCAGTGCTTATGGGATTGCTGTTAACTTGCATATGGTGATGTCTACAGCGCTCGTATGTTTCTTAGCTATTAAAAAGTGGCGTTGGAATCTTGCTCAACTGATTTTGATTTTTAGCCTGATTGGAGTGATTGAGTTAGCCTTTTTAGGTGCCAATTTGTTCAAGCTTAAAAGCGACGGTTGGATTACTATCGCATTTGCTCTGTTGTGTTCAGTGGTGATGTATACTTGGAATAGTGGTCGTTTGTATTTACAAAAAACCTATTATATGAAAAAAAGAGAGTTTGCTAATATCCTTAAGCAGCTGGATTATAAAAGTCTATATAAGCTGCCTGGTGTAACGACAATTTTTGTGACGGATATTTATGATAAGAGTGGGGGTAGCTTTTTACAGTTTTTGCAGTTGAATCATACGCTACCGGAGAATATTTTAATTGTTAATTATACAGTAGAAAATGTTCCTTACATACCTGTAACAAAACGGTTTCAGCTGACTATCTTAAAAACTAATGTTTGTGAATTAACCTTACATTATGGCTTTATGGATAGTGTCTCTTTACCTCAAGCCTTGCTTATTGCTAACGAACAACGCTTGTTACCCTTTCCAGTTGATATTGATACAGTGACTTACTTAGTTGAAATACCTAATGTTGTTGCAACTAAGCAGCGCAAAAGTTTGCCTTTTACGTGGCAGGAAAAGTTATTTTCATTTTTAGTAAGAAATTATTCAGCGAATTTGAATATTGAATTTTATCAGTTACCCTTCAATCGAACTATCGCTATCGGGACTTACTATATCATATGATTGGCTCATCGCACATGAGCGATTAAGTGTTTGTTGTGGTAATACTAACTGTACATTAATACCCTTAATCGTTGGGCTTTTTTTCGCTTGTTTGAGATAGGTGATTAGATCAATATCTGTTGTTTTGCCTAGTATTGACGATGCCTGGCGAAACCATAATTTATCATGCTCCCAAATTGCAAAGCCTAGATGAGACACATTAAGTGCTGTGCCAATTTGGTTGCGCAAATCCCAATTCGGACGAATAATCTCAATAATCGCGGCTTGTGGTATCTGTTTAAATACATACATATTTGCTTCCCCATGTTCATCAAATAAAATGGATAAGGGCAAATAAGCTATTGTTGATATCTCTGAACTAACTGCTTTGCTCTGGTTTTGTAATGTCACTAATCGTTGTTTAGCCTCAGCTGGTTGAATCGCTTTAATCCGTATAGCTTGGTTTGAAAGATGTCGGTACCAGGATGGTTTGTCGATGATAGCAGTTGCTATCTTCGCAATTTTTTGCTCAGACTTATTGGTAAATTGTCGTGTAATGTCTTTGATAAAATATTGTTTTTGATTGTTTTTATTCCAGTCTATGCAGGTAAAATGATTCCTGGTCACAAAAGATACAACTCCTGATTGGTAACGAATGTTACGTATGCATTGTTGAAAGCTATTTAAATTTATGGAAAATGCGACTGCTAGTACAGTATCTACAAAAGTTTCACAATCGAATGCATCCATACGATAGAGGGGAAATTGATCAAACTGGGCCTGGGCACCTTCCCCCAGAGCGCCCAATAGATAAGGTTTATTGATTAGTTGTTTACTGATCCATTTTATGCGTTCAGGCATATTCATTGTCGGTAACCCGCTCAGTTTATGGTATAGTTTCTTGATTGCTTCGTCAGGCTCCTGAGGCATCCTAGCTATTCCCAATAAGGGAATAGCTGCTGAAATGGTTATTAAAAAAAAGAGTGTGAAGTAATGAGCTATGCGCATGGGACTTTTTTTATTTAAAAGGATATAGTCTAGCCTATATCGTTATTTTGGGGCAATAATGCTTAATATTATTTGGTTATCCATGGTGTTTTTGGCAACAATCGTGGGATTTTTGCAGGGACGTATCGATTTAGTTGTTCATGCGATTACTGATTCAGCTAAATTAGGTTTCGAGATTGCTTTAAGCTTAGCTGGGGTTATGACGTTATGGCTAGGAATCATGGGTGTTGCGACAGAGTCTGGTTTAATAAAAGCAATTGCCTATAAACTTAGACCGCTTCTAGTGCGGTTATTTCCGGATGTTCCAGTGGATCACCCAGCCATGGGGGCTATTGTATTGAATATCGCCGCTAATATGTTAGGTCTATCGAATGCTGCAACGCCGTTTGGAATAACGGCCATGAAAGAATTACAACGTTTAAATACCCATATACATACAGCCAGTAATGCAATGTGTACTTTTTTAGCGATAAACACGTCTAGTATACAGTTAATCCCCGCTACAGCAGTTGCTTTCCTCGCTGCTAACGGTAATTCTCATCCGAGTGAAGTAATTGTAACCTCCTTAATTGCTACTTCAGTGTCTACGATAGTTGGATTATTAGCAGTTACACAATTGGCAAAATTACCACGTTATCACTTAATAAATCAGGAAGAGCATGACTAATTTGGCAAATGGAATTTCAAATTGTATATTTTTGGTGTTTGTGGTTGGTATTCCTCTTTACGCAGCGACAAAAAAAATTAATGTTTTTGATGCTTTCGTTGCTGGGGCGAAACATGGTTTTGAAACAAGTATTAGCCTTATTCCATATCTAGTAGCGATGTTAATTGCGATTGGCATGCTACGAGCCTCTGGTTTCTTCGATCTATTGTTTTCTATACTTTCGCCGGCGTTAAAAGTTATTGGTATGCCAGAGGAGCTACTACCACTAGCATTAATTAGGCCTTTTTCAGGTAGTGCCTCAACTGCAGTAATGGCTGACCTCATCCACCAGCATGGTGGTAATTCTTTTATTGCAAAAACAGCTGCAACCATCATGGGCAGTACCGAGACAACTTTTTACGTGGTTGCAGTCTATTTTGGTGCTATTGGAATACGTCGTACTCGCCATGCAATACCGGCAGGTTTATTGGCTGATATCGCAGGTATCATTGCTGCAGTGTTGGTTTGTCGCTACTTTTTTTTATGAGTCATTAACTTTGGGTGACGTTTGAGGACTATGGGTTGATGCTTCGGTTGTGGTGGATGCCCCTGTTCATGAAACTTCATCTGATTAAATAGCGCTGCTGCTTTCGCTCGGAACGATTTCATTTCACGCATTGAGATAGAGGCAGAACGTGGCAAATCAACAGTTGTAGGATTTTTTGGCTGTTTGCCAATATGGAACTCATAATGACAGTGTGGGCCACTGGCTAGCCCTGTTTGGCCAACATAACCAATAATCTCACCTCGTTTGACATGGGTTCCGCGGCTCAACCCCTTTTGAAATTTGAGCATATGGCCGTATATCGAACTATAATTATTAAAGTGACTGATTTTAATCATATTGCCATAATCACTCCGCCTGCCAATACTTTCAATTCGTCCATCGGCAGTTGCTCTAACGGGTGTACCAATGGGTGCAGCTAAGTCAACTCCTTTATGTGGTCGACGGTAGTGCAAAATAGGATGTAAACGCGATAAACTAAATGTCGAACTAATATGACTAAATTTGATTGGATAGCGAGCAAACGCTTTCTTAAGACTATTTCCTTGAGGGGTGTAGTAATCAAAGTCGCCATTTGCATGGGTATGACGAACAGCTTGATGAACTTTACCAAGACTAGTATAAGAGACAGCAATAATTTCACCAGTATTGACTAATTTTTTATTGATAAAATAGCCTTTATACAGCACGCTAAATCTATCACCATTATGGGCCCCTTGCGAAAAATCAATCTCCCAATTGAATATTTCTGTCATTTGCTGAACAATTTTTTGTGGTATGCCAGCTCTCGCTGCCGATCCATAGAGTGAACCGTGAATAGTTGTTGTAGCAAATTGGTTTTGAATATCCATAGGTCGGAAAACAAGCCGTGTTAAGTAGCTATTACCTTTATACTCAACATGAAGCAACTGGGTGCTTGAGAATGGCATAATTAATTTTTCTAAAATTTTATTACGAATCATCAGTTGTAATTGTTGGTTAGGTTGGATACGGGTTAGAGCTTTGGCATAAGGATTTTTATTAAGAACCGCCTGCAATGTTTTATGGCTTAATCCTGCGCGATGAAATATTGCACCCAGAGTATCTCCCCGTTTTGTTGAAATCGTTACCCATCCATTGTTTGGTTTTGTTGGTTGAGTTGGGCTAACTAGGGGTAACTTTTTTGGAGCAGAGGGGGGGGCGACATGAGTTGTTGGTAGGTTGCCCTTTTTATCATGTTTGTTATCAATCGATTTATTTTGGTTTGTCTCGATAGTATTTATAGCTGTTTTGATAACTAAAGGAGGAATTTCAGATTTTCTGTGTTTCAGGTCTGGGAGAGTTAGTATGCTTTCCTTTACTTGACTAGCGTTATATTTTTTTATGTTCAAAATAAGAGAATAGAGTAAAGAACCTGCAATTATTAACAATAAAATAGTTAATAAATTTGATGGCTTATCACTTTTTTTTGTTGAGAGATAAAATTTTTGAGCCATTTTTTGCCTTTACTACTGGTTTGTATCAATTTAAGCTATAAACTAAGGACTGACTGTTAGCGTATTATGCTGGATATGCACTTGGTAATGAAAGTTCTTTTTAGTTGCAAAGAAAATTTCATCAGTTAAACAACAATTATTATGGAAACTGATGTCAATCATGTTGGTACTCATTAAATATCCGGGCTAAGATAACCGCTGTAGGAACTTAGGTCAATCATTAAAAAAGGTTTTGCTGTTATGTTAAGAGAAGAGATGCTACACGAAGAATTAACTTTTGGTTGTGAAGAAGTACTGCCAGCAGATGATTTAATTAAAAAATTAAAAAAAAACAAACCACTTAAAATAAAAGCTGGCTTCGATCCAACGGCACCTGACTTGCATTTAGGACATACTGTTTTATTAAATAAATTACGACAATTTCAGCAATTAGGCCATCAAGTTATTTTTTTAATTGGTGATTTTACTGCAATGATTGGTGACCCAACAGGCAAAAACGTTACTAGGATTCCTCTCAGTCAAGAGCAAGTTCAAGCAAATGCTAAGACTTATCAAGATCAGGTGTTTAAGATTTTAGATTATGAAAAGACTACGGTGATGTTTAACTCTCATTGGTTAAATGCAATGAACGCTGCTGATGTTATACGATTAGCATCAGCTCATACCGTTGCAAGAATGTTAGAAAGAGATGATTTTCATAAGCGTTATCAAGCGGGCCAACCAATAGCAATACACGAGTTTTTATATCCACTGATGCAGGGCTATGATTCGGTGGCACTTGAAGCTGATGTTGAATTAGGTGGTACGGATCAAAAATTTAATTTGCTTATGGGCCGCGAGTTACAAAAACATTATGGTCAAGAACAACAAGTTATCATGATGACTCCGTTAATCGAAGGATTAGATGGCGTAAAAAAAATGTCCAAATCACTAAATAATTATATTGGCATTAATGAATCGAGCGATAATATGTTTGGGAAGTTGATGTCTATTTCAGATGAGTTAATGTGGCGTTACATAGATTTATTGAGTTTTAAAAGCCGCAACGATATTGTTCAACTCAGACAATCAGTTAGCGATGGATTGAATCCTCGCGATGTTAAACTTGATTTTGCAAAAGAGATTGTAAGCCGCTTCCATAGCAAGACAACGGCTGATGCTGCTCATCATGCATTTATTGAGCGATTTCAGAAGAGAATCATTCCAGATGAACTTGAGTTAACAATTATTTATTGCAATGAAAAAACCAATTTAGCTCAGTTGATGAAACAACTAAATTTGACCCAGAGTACATCAGAATCCATTAGGTTAATCAAGCAAGGAGCAGTGAAAATTGATGGAGAGCGATTGTCAGATCCTGCACTTTCTTTACAATCAGAGCAGACATATTTGATCCAAGTTGGGAAACACCGGTTGATGAAGATTCAGGTTCATTATTCACCCGATTGAGCACTTAAATATGATTTTTATAGGTTTTAAAATACGATTCCTACATTAGTCAGGAAAATTAATAGAATAGTTGTTGACAATCAAAATAAAAAAAGTAAAATAGCCGCTCATTGCCGAATACTGGCAAGTTCATTAAGAAGATAGAAGACAAACTGTGTGGGCACTTTGAAAAGAC
>JBMLTO010000106.1:0-9733 GCA_049239925.1 Legionella sp.
GGAACCTGTTATTCGGGACGAATTGGATTATTCTCGTCATCTAGATTACATCCACCGGTAATTTTCAGGATAGTTGTCGCTTGAAGCAAAGCAGATTTGCTCTACTGCGAGCATAGTATCTCAATAGATCTGATTAAACCTTTACCTTAACTATTTAATGAAGAGTTTTACAGTCGTGAATTTTTATGATTTCAAGTATAGTACTATCTATTTAATTAGGAATATTAGCGATAATGTCACTACCATCGATGTCTCTACCTAAACGCCAGAGTTTATTACGCTCAACTACCTTAGTAGCTGTTATGACATTTGTTTCTCGCATGATGGGCTTTGTCCGTGATATGGTTATCGCTCATTTGTTCGGTGCAAATGCGGGCATGGATGCTTTTATCATTGCCTTTAAAATTCCTAATTTTATGCGTAGATTATTTGCAGAAGGTGCTTTTTCGCAAGCATTTGTACCCGTACTTGCCGAGTATCAGAAAACTCGTTCGATGGATGAGGTGCGATTATTTCTTGCTAAAATAGCTGGTAGTTTAAGCGCTGTTTTATCCTTGGTGACCGTAGTTGGTGTGGTTGCTGCACCTGCGATTGTGTATGTTTTTGCTCCTGGATTTAGCGAGGCAGATGGACGATCGCTGTTAGCTGCTGAAATGCTTCGTCTCACGTTTCCATACTTGATGTTGATTTCATTAACCGCAATGGCTGGGGCCGTATTAAATACCTATGGATACTTTGGTGTGCCTGCGTTTACTCCTGTGTTACTTAATATTTGTCTAATTGTTGCAGCAGCAATCGCCAGTCCCCATTTTTCGCAACCAATAGTTGCTCTTGCTTGGGGGGTTATGTTGGCGGGTATCGCACAACTGTTATTTCAGGTTCCTTTTCTTTATAAGCATCGATTATTGATGAAGCCACAGCTGAGCTTTGCTGATTCTGGTGTAAAACGAGTATTAACGTTGATGATTCCTGCGCTATTTGGTGTCTCAATCGCTCAGCTTAACTTGTTGGTTGATAGTATTTTTGCTTCATTGTTACAAGTAGGAAGTGTTTCATGGTTGTTTTATACGGATAGATTAACTGATTTTCCTCTCGGTGTTTTTGGTGTGGCAATAGCGACGGTGATCTTGCCACATTTATCGCGACGTTATGCCGAGAAAAATAATTTATCTTTTTCAAAAGCCTTGGATTGGGCTCTGCGATTGCTACTCCTTGTCGGTATACCATCTGGTCTGGGATTGGCTTTATTTGCTTCACCACTAATTGCCAGTTGCTTTGCTTATGGTCATTTTAACGTGGTTGATGTTTTACAAACTGAAAAGAGCTTATTTATGTTAGCCTTAGGTGTTCCTGCTTTTATGATGGTTAAAGTATTGGCATCTGCTTTCTATGCGGGACAGAATATAAAAACGCCAGTGAAAGTTGGAATGTTTGCAATGTTTATTAATACAGGGTTATGCGCATTGTTGATTGGCCCTTTGGCCCATGCTGGGTTAACATTGGCATCAACGCTTGCTGGTTATATAAATTGCGGCATGTTAGCTTATCTTTTGATTTCTCGTAATATCTACAATCCACAGCCCAAATGGGGATTATTTCTGCTCCAATTGTTCGTTGCAAATCTCGCGATGTCTATTTATCTGCTCTGCGTGGTTGGGGATATAAACTATTGGTTATCGCAAACGGTTGGTTATCGCTTAGGCATACTGCTATTTCATGTGGTGATGGCAATAGTAATTTATATGGTTACCCTATATCTTATGGGTATACGGTTAACTCAGTTTCGTGGTCAGATAAAGGAGTCTTAATGGGCGCACAGGGCTATTATCAAAAAACTAATGAGCAAACATTGCCTCTGATTTTATTGTCTAAACATCAGTATACAAATGAGCTTAATGATCTTTATATAAAAAATTGCATGCACAATCAGCAATTTACTGCTAAGTTAGGCGAAATTTGTCTTATTACCGATGAGCAGGGCTGCCTCAGAAAAATTTTTGTTGGTTTAGACAACGGGACTGAGGCCCAGGCCTTGGCATCAGTGGTTAATAAGTTACCGCCGCGAGCTTACGCGCTAACTTCTCCTGTTGCGCGGCAAGCGCAAGTGATATGGTCATTGGCACAATATCGTTTTAACCGTTACAAAAAAACTGCTTCTCCTGTGCGGATTCTTGCTATAGGCGAGCACGAGTACCAATCTATCGTAGCTGAAGCCAATGCGGTTTTTTTTGTGCGTGATTTGATTAATACTCCCGCTAATGATTTAGGTCCAAACCAACTATCGGAGATTACATCTCATCTTGCTAGCCAATACAATGCAGACTTTAGGCAGTGGATAGGGAGTGACTTACTATTAGAAAATTATCCTGCGATCCATGCGGTTGGGAGAGCGTCAGTTGATCAGCCTCGTTTGCTCTCTCTGTCTTGGGGAAAAGATGATGATCCGTTAGTAACTTTGGTTGGCAAAGGTGTTTGTTTTGATTCCGGGGGCTTGGATATTAAGCCGTCTGCTGCTATGCGACACATGAAAAAAGATATGGGAGGAGCCGCCCAGGTACTGGGTTTAGCTCAATGGCTGATGACCATCGCTTTACCTATTCGTCTGCATGTGCTCATTCCCGTTGTTGAAAACGCAATAGCTGGCAATGCTTTTAGGCCAGGTGATGTATTGACCATGCGTAATGGTTTAACGGTCGAAATTGATAATACCGATGCTGAAGGGCGATTAATTCTTGCAGATGCTTTGGTAAAAGCTTGTGAAGAAAGACCACAGTTGCTCATCGATTTTGCAACATTAACTGGCGCAGCCCGTACTGCGGTAGGTACTGAAATTTCAGCAATGTTTAGTAACGATGATCAGCTGGCGCAAGGAATCTACCAGGCATCATTGACTGTATCTGACCCTGTATGGCGTTTACCGTTATTTAATGGTTATCAATCGATGTTAGATTCATCTATCGCAAATATGGCTAACTCTAGTTCATCTCCTTACGCTGGTGCAATCACTGCAGCCTTATTTTTACAACATTTTATCAGCCAAGATACTCCATGGGTGCACTTTGATATCATGGCGTGGAATGTGTCTAGCAAGCCAGGCAAACCTGAAGGCGGCGAGGCCATGGGTATGCAAGCAGTCGGTCATTATTTATTCAGTCGTTTCTTGCCCTAGTTTTTCTAGCCAATAGGATGAGTATGTAGTTCACAATTGTGTGCACGATAGTATTTATAGTGTTCTCGACTGATATCTTTAGCGCTATCGCCGTCATCAACAATTTCCATAACACGGCGAAATCGCCTATAGAAGCTGGGAATTGTTGTGGCCAGGTTTAAGAGAATGTCATTGAAACCACGTGGTTCATCGCCGTATCCTATTTGCACTGGCGGGGGCGGTTCAGGTCCTTCTCCTTGTATATTATGTGGTATAAAGCTTTCATCTTTATAGGTCCAAAGCAACTCATCCAATAATTCTGCATCACCTTGATTGTTACAATAGACGAAGACACGGTGCCCCATGTGGTAGGCTTTTTCAAGCAACCGACAAGCAATTAACCAGCTGGTTTGTTGTGGATTGGTATTTAATAAATAAAAATCAACGCGAATTTGCGACATGGCGTAGTAACTCTAACAATAATAGTACAGGTCGGCCAGTTGCATGACGTTTTTTACCAGAAATCCATGCTGTACCAGCAATGTCTAAATGAGCCCAACGGTACTTGCTTGTAAAACGTGATAAAAAACAGGCTGCAGTAATAGCTCCAGCACTGCGATCAAATGTGGCGTTGACCATATCAGCAATAGGGCTATCTAGGGCTTCCTGATAGTCTAGATCTAATGGCATGCGCCATACTTTATCACCACTGATTTCTGCTGCAGCTTGAATATCTTTTGCTAGTTGTTCGTCATCAGTCATAAAGCCAGTATTAATATGTCCTAAAGCCATGACGATTGCACCAGTTAAAGTGGCGATATCAATCACAAATGCAGGGTTTAAACGTTCAGCATAGGTTAATGCATCAGCTAAGACTAGGCGCCCTTCAGCATCGGTATTTAGAATTTCAATGGTTTGCCCAGATAAACTCTTAACTACATCGCCTGGTTTAGTTGCTGTGCCACTGGGCATGTTTTCAGTACAAGCAATTAGGCCTACCAGATTGATGGGTAATTTTAATAAACTACATGCTTTGATAGTTCCTAAAACAGTTGCAGCACCAGCCATGTCATATTTCATCTCAGTCATGCTTTCAGCAGGCTTGAGTGATAAACCACCTGAATCAAAGGTGATGCCCTTGCCAACAATGACGATGGGGTTGGTTGTTGAATGTGTACCCTGGTAGCGAAGTTCGGCAAATTGTGGCGGCTCATGACTGCCTTGGGCTACCGCCAAGAGTGCACCCATGCCCATTTTTTCTAGGTCTTCTCGATGATAAATACTAGTTGTTATCCTATTGTCTTGGCGAGCCAGTATTTCTGCTTGTTGGCTCAGGTAAGTAGGGGTGCATATATTGGCCGGTAAGTTGGCAAGCGTACGTGTCAAGTTTATACCTTCTATCATTGCCAACGCATTGTTGATGCTGGTTTCTGTTGCTCCTGGTAGAAAAAATGATACGGAATTTAAACAGTGTTGATTTTTATTTTTTGTTTTTAAATCAAGGAGTTGGTATTGAAGCTCTGCGATTTGTAGTGCCATTTTTTGTACTTGCCAATCTGCATTATGTTGAGCAAGTTGTGGCAAGCTAATCAGCGTACTAGTTATTCGATGTTGCAACAGAAAATTAATGGTATCATCGATACATTTTTTTAATAAATGTCTATTATAAGTGGCAGTGGAACCGCAGTTGATTAACAGTAGACTTTGTCCACCAAGCTCGGCTTGCCAAATTAAATCGCCTAATTTGCCTAATTTGTTTACAAGTTTTGTGATTTCGCCATGATATTCCTGGTCCAGAGATTGTAGGACGTTAGGTAATTCACAATCAGATAAAACGCCTACCACCATGCATTCAGATGAGCTCAAAGTTGGAGAGTTGACCAAGTTATAGTTCATAGTTAACCTTTTTAAAAATATCACGTTAGAAAATGTAAGTGCTCCACAATAGTAGCTATAATTGTTTTGGTAAGATAAATATCACTAGTTTACTTAGGTTCTTCTTGTAATTCTACTATAATGGTTGCTTCATGGTGTGCTGTTGAGATTTAAGTTGCTCATTTTTCGCTATTTAGCTAAAGAAGTTTTTATAACTTTAGTGTCATTAACGACAATCCTGATGCTTATTTTTATGAGTAATCAGTTTGTTCGCTACCTGAATCGTGCCGCCAGTGGTCAGATTCCTGCTATGTTTATCATGAAATTAATGATGCTTGAATTGCCAAATCTTATGGGATTCTTGTTACCGCTGGGTTTTTACGTTGCTATTTTAGTTGCGTATGGCCGTTTATACGCTGAAAATGAGATGACTGTTTTGCAAGCTTGTGGATATGGTCCTGTGCAATTACTAAGACATAGCTTAACAATGGCTGTTATCGTTGCCAGTTTGGTGGCGATTATTATCATGTACTTGAGTCCTTATATCGCCAAAGAGCGAGCAACTTTATTGCGGAGTACTGGCCTTCAAACAATGATTCAAACCTTATCGCCAGGGGAGTTTCGCGAATTTTCTGGAGGTCAGCAAGTTTTTTATGTTGAAACGATGAATAACCAACATACTGTGGCGAATAATGTTTTTTTGGCTCGTCTACTCAATAAGAATGGTCTGCAGCAGTGGGATATTTTATGGGCTGACAATGCTTTTGTACAAACCGATAATAGCACGTCTGAAAAATATGTTAGCTTCAATCAGGGACAGGTATATCAGGGAGTTCCTGGTCAAGGTGATTATCAGATTACAGCGTTTAAACGTTATCAGTTGCGCTTACCTCATCCAATTATAAGCCTTGAAAAGGATATTCGAACGGCTTACACATCTACACTATGGCCTATAAATAATTCTAATTTGGAAAAAGCCGCAGAATTACAGTGGCGATTATCAATACCTTTAATGGTATTGATTCTTACCCTCGTGGCGGTTCCTCTAAGTCGAGTGAATTCACGTGTAGGCAAATTTGCAAAGCTACTGCCGGCGATCATTCTATATATTATTTATGCTAATTTTATGTTTATTACTCGTGGTTGGTTGTCTTCGGGTAAAATTTCTCTTTACCTGGGCATGTGGTGGCTACACGCGATGGTCGCTTTATTAGGTTTAGGTCTTTTCTGGCGTAACTATGTGAGATTGTCATGATTGGCAAATTATTAGATCGTTATATTGCAAAAATAATTTTGTCAGCCATTGGCTTAGTAACTCTTCTATTAGCGGGATTGCAACTTTTTATACTATTTGTTAGCCAAGTTGATGCGATTGGTAAAGCTAATTTTGATGTTTTTGAAGCAGGATTGTTTGTTTTTTTGCAAATGCCGTATCAGGTTTATTTGTTTTTTCCGATGGCCAGTTTGTTAGGTAGTTTGATTGGTTTAGGTATCATGGCTAATCATCATGAGTTGGTTGTGATAAGAGCAGCCGGGATGTCTATTTGGCAGGTTAGCTTTGCTGTTATAAAAGCGGCAGTAGTTGTGATTATGCTAGTGACCATTATTGGTGAGACGTTGGTACCTAAGTTATCTCATTTTGCTAATAATAAGAAATTGCAAGCCATGAGCAAAGGGCATATTCTACGTACAACCAATGGGACGTGGCTACGTTTTCAAAATAACTTTATTAATGTTGGAACGATCTTGGCTGACGATTCGCTGCATCAAATTAACCAATTTCAATTTGATAATGAGCATCATTTGCGTTTTACGCGTCATATCGATAGGGCACAATTTATTGATAATCATTGGCATGCTTATCAAGTTGTGGAATCACAGTTAGCTGATAAAATTACTACCTGCCATCGCGATCAAATGATATGGGATATACCGCTGACTGTCGGTTTACTGAGCGCTGGTCGTAGTGAACCAGATGAAATGACTTTAAGCGAATTAAGTGATTTTTTGGGAGCAGAAAAATATTTTAATCGTAATAAATTTAATTACCAATTGGCTTTTTGGCAGCGCATAACCCAACCTATAACAACCTTAGTTATGATGATTTTGGCTATCCCTTTTATTTTTGGTCCATTGCGTTCATCGACGATGGGTTATAAGTTACTGATTGGTGCAACAGTCGGTTTTGGTTTTAATATCCTTAATCGATTTTTTGGTCCAATTAGTCAGGTGATGCAGTGGCCTGTTGAAATAGCCGCTTTTGCTCCGACGAGCTTATGTATAATCTTAGGAATTTATTTGATGCGTCGAGCTAAATAATGCCGGTCAGTTTCCTTTTAATGCTTAACACGTGGTATTTAAAAGTTGATGTACTGATTGATAATCAGTCGATATCGCCCTATCGCCAAGAAACTGAACATGAAAATCTCGCTAAAGACATCAACATAAAGGTATACTCAACTAATTTTATTTAAGGATCCGATTATGCGCCCTAGCAACCGCGAAGCTAATCAACTTCGTCCCATTAAGATTAGCAAAAATTTCACGAATCATGCCGAAGGTTCAGTTTTAGTAGAATTTGGGCAGACAAGAGTACTGTGTACTGCTTCAGTCACTGATGGTGTACCTCGATTCCAAAAAGGAAGCAATCAAGGTTGGATAACAGCAGAGTACGGTATGCTTCCAAGAGCTACCCATAGTCGTAATGAACGTGAAGCGAGCAAAGGTAAGCAAGGTGGACGTACCTTGGAAATTCAACGCCTTATTGGTCGGTCATTACGTGCTTGTATCGATTTGAAGGCAATAGGAGAGCATACGATCACCCTAGATTGTGATGTCTTACAAGCAGATGGTGGTACTCGAACAGCAGCCATTACAGGAGCTTGTGTTGCTTTAAAAGATGCTATCGATTGGATGGTCACTCGTGAGAAATTGCGTAAAAAGCCTAATTTTAATTACATAGCAGCAGTATCAGTAGGAATCTACCGAGGCCAAGCTGTACTCGATTTAGATTATGCTGAAGACGTGCTGGCTGAAACTGATATGAATATTGTCATGAATGAACAAAAAAATTTCATTGAGGTACAAGGTACAGCTGAGGATACCTGTTTTAGCCGGGAACAATTGAATCAAATGTTGTTACTTGCTGAATCAGGTATTACTCAATTGATTGAGCTTCAAAAAAATAGCTAATCAAGCCTGAACAGGACTTACGAAAAAGCTCACGATCAGAATAAAAAACAAATGTAATCAGGCTATTTTCAATGGTTATGTCGTGTTGCGGTTAAAATTGACTTTTATTAATCGCAATTTCTCTAGCCGATTGACGAGTGATGCTGTTGCTGTTGACCAGTTGAGATAAGTGTTGATCGAGCGTTAACATGCCATGGGCTTGATTGGTTTGGATCGTTGAATACATTTGTGCAATTTTATCTTCACGAATTAAATTACGTATGGCCGCATTACATAGCATGATTTCTAAAGCGGCTATTCGACCACCACCTATTTTTTTTAATAGAGATTGAGCAATAACTGCTTGCAACGATTCTGATAGCATGGTTCGAACCATGCCTTTTTCATCGCCTGGAAAAACGTCAATGATGCGATTGATTGTTTTAGGCGCTGAGTTAGTATGAAGGGTTGCAAATACTAAGTGGCCAGTTTCAGCTGCAGTCATTGCCAACCGAATAGTTTCCAAATCTCTCAGTTCTCCTACTAACATGATATCCGGATCTTCCCTTAATGCAGAACGCAATGCGGCACTGTAACTATGTGTATCTCGATATACCTCACGCTGATTTACCAAGCATTTATCACTTGTATGTACAAATTCGATAGGATCTTCAACGGTTAAAATATGGTTATGCCGCGTGGTGTTGATATGGTTGATAATCGCAGCAAGGGTGGTACTTTTACCCGATCCGGTTGGTCCTGTCACTAGCACCAGGCCTTTAGCGTAACTTGCAATTTCAGTAAAAATTGGCGGTAAATTTAATTCATCGAGTGTTAAAATTTTTGATGGAATAATCCGAAAAACTGCAGCAGCGCCTCGCGACTGAGTATAAGCATTGACTCTAAAGCGAGCTACATTAGGCATTTCAAAAGAAAAGTCAAACTCAAGATGTTCTTCATATTCCTGACGTTGTTTATCATTCATCACGTTCAAGATCATCGTAATAACTTCTTGATGATCCAATATTGGCATATTAACTTTATGCAAATCACCATTAACACGGATCATAGGTGATAAACCTGCCGATAAATGTAAATCAGATGCCCCATTTTTTACTGTAAATTCCAATAACTTTGTAATATTCACGCTACAGTCCGAACAGAATCCTTATTTGTAAGCTTAGCGTAAGATATGATAGCTATCCAGTTAGACAAAATAAATTGTCGATACCCATTACGGTGATGATTTACATAAAAAGACAGTGTTCGATTGCCTAGGCAGCGATGGGGTTCCTAGCCAGCGAGCTGCTTTTTTTGCTTGTGCTTGGCCAGGCTGGTGAAAACATTGGATTTGATAAAAAACTTAAAGTAAATACGGTAAAAACCAGAATACACTCTTTACTTCCGATTTACTCCTCTACTTTAGCCATTTTTTCCAGGACCGTTCGCCCTGAGGAGTGTGCGTAGGACGCATCTCGAAGGGCTAACAGGATTGTAGTGGATGTAATCTAGATGACGAGAATAATCCAATTCGTCCCG
>JBMLTO010000107.1:0-16691 GCA_049239925.1 Legionella sp.
TTGTTTTTTAAACATTAATTTTTAAAAAAACTGAAGATACTTCAGGCCAAGGCCCTGTAGGATCTTCACTTTTTTTTAATCATGATGAAGGCCCCAGGCTAAGGTCCTGATTTCATCTAAGTCATATAGTAACATGATTTTTCTTTTAATTATTCGACAGCCTAAGTAAAAAAAAGATAATACGCGGTCAAAATATAGTAAGAAGGGCGGTTAATCACCATAGATTAACGCTGAGTTAAAAATAGGGTGGAGTCAGTCCACCCTATTTTTATTTGTAGTCTAACGATTCATTATTAGTAGGTAAAGATAAGAAAGAGTCATGGTGATTACGTGGCTGAGTAAAGAGACCAAAGCATACGTTAGAACATGATATCTTTTTTAAAGAGGCGTTAAAGAATTTATAGGTTAATAATAGAAATAAACATGTTGTGAACAGAGTTTTAAAGGAATTGGCAGAGGGGTCTTGATATTCATTAGCATATATAAAGCGCCGAGCTGAAGTCCATGTTTGCTGTGGTAAAGTAAAGAGTAACGCATAAGAGAGTTGCACCGGCCAAGGAATAGTTGCTGATCTTGAAGCCGCAGAGGTGAAACGTAATTCAGCTAGTTGTTCAGAACTAACGTGAGGTCCAGGCAAGCTTAGATTGGTAATAGCAATATTTGTGTAAGGAAGATTATTGTATAGAGCTTGCGCACCAGAAATAGTCATCTTGCTATCCACTAAATTTAGTGTGGTTAGCTGTGTGGCAGATTCGATTGTATCTTGGTTATTTTGTACTAAGCGGTCAAGCCACAGGGGTTGGTATTTGGTGGGTCGGATAAGAGCTTTTGCGATTGCTTGAACACCTTGGTCGGAGATATTGGTGTTTTTTAATGTAAATTCTGTTAGAGCTGTATTAGGAAGATTTTTAGCAATCATCTCAGCAGTATCATCATTTATTTGGTCTGATATAAAAGCTAACTTTCGTACAGGTGAACCGAGTTGAGTTGCTTGCTTAAATAATCGACGAATTGAGGATTCTCCTCCTCCCATTATTCCAATAAGAATTAATTTAGTTTTTAAAACTAGGTCAGCGAGCGTATCCACTACAGGGCTTGTGATGCCATTATCATAGATCTCAAATATTGTAACAGCGCTATGAGGCAGTTGTTTTACTAGATTTAAGCTAACAGTTTCATCAAATCCATTTTGTCGAAAGTACAATTGGTTTAGTTTTGGAGCGTTTAGCAGGTGTTGCATATGGGCAGCTTGTGTATTGCTTAAGTCCGTAGCTTTAATATAGAGAGCAGTCAGATTGGATTTTGCTAACCCGCTCATGATTTTTGTAGTGGCGTTTATGGAAAGAGCTGGATTATAGCAGTATAGTATTTTAAGATTGTTGATGGCAGATGAAGGGAAGGTGGCTTCAAAAGCAGCAGCGTTATCTTCATCAGGGCAGGTCGAAGCAGCAAGAGTTAATTCTTGTAAGCGTGGTAGACGGTTTAGATGGGCAAAGAAATAAGCCATGCCAGCAACCGTCGGTTCGACATTTTGACCAAGCAATCGTAAATATTGGAGTGGCAATTGGTTAAGAGCATCGGTGAGTGCTTCGATAGTTGATTGATTAGTCATCGACCAGTATTCAAGGCTTAAACTCGTTAAATTTTTGGCATAGGGAAGTTGGGCTGCAAAAGATTGGAGTGCTTTGTCGGTATAGGTGCCACCATAAATAGAGAACGTCCTCAGGTTTGGTTTTTGTAGCAGTTGGGCAAGTGGGGCAGCGGAGTCATCAGTGATATAAGTAGAACCATAAGTAATGTTGGTTAAACCAGGTAGCTTTAGACAGGCTTCTACGAAGTCTACCACCGGTAAATCAGATGATTCGCAATCATTAATATTGATGGTTTGTAAGTTCGGTAGATATTGCATGGTGTTTATAAGGGCTGCAACGCCATCATCGCCTATGAGATTGCCGTATAAATTTAGGGTAGTAATCGTGGAGTTGGCAAGGCTACTAATTAACGAAATGCTGCCATTTTGCAAGCAAAGATACGACAAATTGATGGTTTTCAGTTGAGATGCCTTCGCTAAAAAGCGGCCTAAAGGAGCACCTGCATAAAAAGAATTAGGCAGAGGGGTAAAGGAATAAGCGGTACTATCTGATATAAAAATAAAGTTATTTAGCTTGGGCAGTTGTTGGTTAATCACTGCAAAGATAGCATCCAACTCAGCAGCCGTGTGATAGACCGTATAATCTGCCTTTAACTGCGCAGAAAAATCAAGCGAAGTGACCCCTTGTAAATTATGTTTTTGAAAGAAGTTAATAATTTTCTGAGCAGGCTGGGTTCTGGCCATGAACGCGGTAACACAGGTTTCTTGAGTCCAGATATCACGATAAGCGACTTGTAGTTCATCACCACAAACGGAGCAGACATAGATTTTTGATTCTTTACGCCAGCTCCAGACTTTATTGGCTTGTTTGCACTTGAGCATTTCATCGATATTTTTAAAGGCGTTAATGAGTCCTTTTAAGACGATGAGCGCTAAGCTCAAATCACCGTAAGAGACATAGAAATCGTAGAGAATAAAGAGAGCAAGAAAGGAACCGGCATATCCTAATTGTTGTTCATGGGTGATGTAGCGTGTTTTGCCAGCGCGCAGTAGTGCATCGAGCTGGTTTTCGTGGTCATTGGGTTTTAGGGAAAAAGCAGCGCTATTGAGATTGGAATAAGCTTTACCCATAGTTTTAATCGTTTGGGTGTAATCGAGGTCTGGGAAAATGGCTTTAGCTTTAACCAAGTCCTGGGGGTTAATAGCAAAGGTGAGTGATGCGATGACTTCACGAGCACGAAGCTGAGTATGACCTTTAGCTTTTGCACTGAATTCAACCAGGGTAGTAAAAATTTTTTCGCGTGCATCATCTGGTATATTGGCCTGATAACGGAGATACAAACTAATTCGTTTTAAAGGACCACTCAGGGGATGTTTAGGCAGATACCAACGCCAATAGTCCAGTCTAGCACTCGGGCTGTACTCTTTCAGTTGCTTGATGTCGAGTTCGAGGCTATCTGCATTGGTACTTTGTGCCATTTTGCCATATCGCCAACCGCTGAAGACCCCAGCGACGAGTGGAATAGCAATCAAGAAAGGCCAGACATAATAGCTGCTAACGGAGTTAGCGAGGGATGCTTTAGTGGATTGACTGCTACCGGTAAAGAGTTTGCTCAGGTCAAACGGTTCGAAGAAAATATCACGAAAGGAATAATCGGTTTGACCATCGTGCACGGCAAGAATAAAGGCATTGATTTGCAAGGACAAATACAAGAGCAACCAAAGGCTTCCTACCCAGCTGATGGTATTGGAAAAGCCATTGATACGATAGGCGCGAGTAATGGCTTGCTGATTGTATAGAGGGATAGCTTGACCAGTGATGGATAAGTGCTTCGTAATATTGGTGCCATTTGCTACAGTAGTTCCTGGTGCTGCCAGGTCTTGGACTCGGATAGACAGGTAGAAGGCAACTTTGGTGATTAAACTACTAACCGATGGCAAAGACACCCAAGTAGGGACTCTTTGTTGCCAAGTTTTGGGCGAGAAAATAATATTCAACATCCCTAGTTCAAAGCTATCAAAATCATCAGAAGAGATGTTCATTTGTTTTAAGAACAAGGCCAATGGTTCAGAGACAGGATTTGTTGTTGCTCGACTACGGGTAATCGAAGACCCGTCTTCTGGAATAATTTGGATGCTGTGGTCGGTTGTTTGTGATTCTTTAGTTTGTGGTTGTAGCGAAGGGGGTAAGCGCCCCAGTTCGATGGCTTCGTACTCAGCCATGTTGTCATCACGTTTGGGTTTTTCTGGGGTAATGGAGGGTGATGAGGAATTATTGCTGAGAGAATTGTTTACGCTGTTGATTAATATGGCTGGTTGAAGAGGGGGGGTGCCTGTCAGTGGCGAATTATCACCCGATGAATCAGAGGCGTCTCGCATGGGGAGCGACCTGGGTGGTGATAGCGTTGGTGATGATAACATATTGTCGACAGGTACTGGACCACTATGGGAAGAGTTTGTGTCCAACTGTTCTACCGATAAGCTTGAAGATGATTCTTGTGAGAAGCCTTCAAGGGCTGCAATCGCAGGGTTGTTTGTCAATGGTTGCTCTTGATGATTATCAGATGAATTAGCGCCTGTTCCCATAGTGCCTCGTCTTTTAAGTATCGTTAAAAATCAATTTCAATCAATAGATACGCATTATATGCTAATACCGCAAAATATTATACTCTATCATTTATTGGTAGGCAATTGACCAAGATAATTGAGAATTATTTTCTCAAGATTAGCGATACTCTTAAGGGTGAATGAAATAAGAAGGCTAGGCTATGGTTCTAAACGTGCCAACACATAAAAATTGTGAATGGAGAGTAGTATAAGTAGCCAGCAATCTTCTCAAGCTCAACAACAACTAGGGGCGCAGACTAACCCCACGACTACACAAGGGCCTGCGATGTCTAAGCAGGGAGGAATAAGAAGCATGAGTAACAGTATGATTAAGCAGCAATAATAGTCACAATTAAAGATGGTGGTAATCCACCATCTTTTTTATTTATAGTTTATTATCTCAATTGTAGTGTCTTCGCTAGCCATATTTTGATTAGGTTGACGACCAAAAAGCCCAAACCGAGCAGCAGGGATTGTTATTTTCTTTAGCGATGTCGATATCAATTGGTAAGCCAGCAGAGCAAATAAAATAGTTGTCAATAATTCTTTATAAGAGCATGAAGAGTCATCATTGATTTCTTTGTTGCTGATATAATTATGTGTTGCAGACAATAATTTATGCGGCAGAGTTATAAGCAGGGCATAAGAAAGCTGTACGGGCCAGGGAATAGAGGCACTCCTAGAGGCTCCCGAGGTGACCGAGGCCGCTATATTAGCTACGTCTGCATTAGTTAAGTTATAGCCACTGAGAAAAACATTCACGAAGGGGATATTGGTTTGCGGTATAACTGCTAGTATTTCTTTGGCGCCCTTGCTTGTAATATTATTATCTCCAAGCCCCAAAAAGGATAGCTGTGTCGTTGGCTCGACCACGGAGTAATCACTAAGCAGCAGGTGGTCTAGCCATAATAACCTGTTTTGAGTAAAGCGGGTTAGTGAATTGGCGATATAATGTGCGCCAAGGTCGGTAATTTGGCATCCAACCAAATTAATATTCCTTAGTCGGCTGTGGGTGGTCAGTAAGTGTGCTGCAATATGTTTTGTGCCTTCATCACCTAGTTGGCTCCCGTATATTATAAATGATTCAACATTTGAATTTTCAGCAATCACTTTGTCAAACAAATACTGGATTGAGTAGCGGCTGAGGTAATTGTCATCCCCAAAATTGATAGTTGTCAATTTGGTTTCTAAGAGTAGATTCGCTGTTTGGTTCAGTACTTTATCACTGATTCCATTTCTGTCAGAAGAGCTTGCACTATTAATCGTAAGTGATTTTAATTGACTATGGGGTAGCTCTTTGGTTAATGCCAGATTAAAATCTTCACTTAAATTATTTGATGTCAACCGTAATAATTCTAATTGTTTCATCTGTATGATCTGGTGTAATCCACCGAGAAAAGCGTTATCGAGTGGGACGATTTTTAAATTGAGCGAAGTCAAATTGGATTGTATTAATCCTTGACTAAATTGTCTGGTAGCATTAATTGATAGAGCTTGATTGCTGCAGTACGCCATCACAAAGTTAGAGATTGATGATGACGGAAAATAAGCACCGAAGTCCGATGCGCTTGCTTCGTCGATGCAAGTAGAGCCACCAATAATAAGATGGGTTAAGTTTCGCATAAATGGTAGTTGATAGAAAAAGTAACCCATACCTGGAACAGTTAACTCATTACTATTGCCAACAAGCCTTAATTGTTGAATTGGGATTTGAGTGAGCGCGTCACTTAAGGCATAAATAGTCGATGGGTCAGTCATCGACCAGTAGTCGATACTTAAGTTCGTTAAGTTTTTAGCATAAGGCAGTTGTGCTGCTATAAACTGTAGGCCTATATCGGTGTAGCTGCCGCCATAAAAGCCAAACTTAGTGAGGTTAGATTTGAGTAGTAGCAGGGCTAATGTTTCTGCGGTAGCATCGGAGATATAGGTTGAACCATAGGTGATATCAGTTAATTTTGGATGATTAAGACAGGCATTGATAAAAGACTGTACTCTATTATCAGAAGACTCACAAGTCATAATATTCAACTGTTCTAGTTGATTCATTTGAGGTAAAGCTTGGATGAGTGCGTTGATACCCTCATCACCAAAGATGTTGGTATCTAAATTGAGGGAAGTTAAAGCGGTAGAAGGCAGGTAAGATGCTAAAGCCACGGTACCATTGGTTTGTAGGAGTAAATAGGTGAAATCAACGGTTTTCAATCTGGTGGCATTTGCAAGAAAACGGCCAAGCGGGGCCCCGGCATAAGAGGAATCGGGGTATATACTTAAATAAAGTGCGTCGTTACTACCTCTGAACGTAAAGTTATTAAGCATGGGCAACTGCTGATTAATGACAGTAAATATGGCATCGAGCTCTTCAGCTGTATGGTAGACTTTATAATCGGTGCTCAACTGCGCAGAAAAATCAAGCGAAGTGACCCCTTGTAAATTATGTTTTTGAAAGAAGTTAATAATTTTCTGAGCAGGCTGGGTTCTGGCCATGAACGCGGTAACACAGGTTTCTTGAGTCCAGATATCACGATAAGCGACTTGTAGTTCATCACCACAAACGGAGCAGACATAGATTTTTGATTCTTTACGCCAGCTCCAGACTTTATTGGCTTGTTTGCACTTGAGCATTTCATCGATATTTTTAAAGGCGTTAATGAGTCCTTTTAAGACGATGAGCGCTAAGCTCAAATCACCGTAAGAGACATAGAAATCGTAGAGAATAAAGAGAGCAAGAAAGGAACCGGCATATCCTAATTGTTGTTCATGGGTGATGTAGCGTGTTTTGCCAGCGCGCAGTAGTGCATCGAGCTGGTTTTCGTGGTCATTGGGTTTTAGGGAAAAAGCAGCGCTATTGAGATTGGAATAAGCTTTACCCATAGTTTTAATCGTTTGGGTGTAATCGAGGTCTGGGAAAATGGCTTTAGCTTTAACCAAGTCCTGGGGGTTAATAGCAAAGGTGAGTGATGCGATGACTTCACGAGCACGAAGCTGAGTATGACCTTTAGCTTTTGCACTGAATTCAACCAGGGTAGTAAAAATTTTTTCGCGTGCATCATCTGGTATATTGGCCTGATAACGGAGATACAAACTAATTCGTTTTAAAGGACCACTCAGGGGATGTTTAGGCAGATACCAACGCCAATAGTCCAGTCTAGCACTCGGGCTGTACTCTTTCAGTTGCTTGATGTCGAGTTCGAGGCTATCTGCATTGGTACTTTGTGCCATTTTGCCATATCGCCAACCGCTGAAGACCCCAGCGACGAGTGGAATAGCAATCAAGAAAGGCCAGACATAATAGCTGCTAACGGAGTTAGCGAGGGATGCTTTAGTGGATTGACTGCTACCGGTAAAGAGTTTGCTCAGGTCAAACGGTTCGAAGAAAATATCACGAAAGGAATAATCGGTTTGACCATCGTGCACGGCAAGAATAAAGGCATTGATTTGCAAGGACAAATACAAGAGCAACCAAAGGCTTCCTACCCAGCTGATGGTATTGGAAAAGCCATTGATACGATAGGCGCGAGTAATGGCTTGCTGATTGTATAGAGGGATAGCTTGACCAGTGATGGATAAGTGCTTCGTAATATTGGTGCCATTTGCTACAGTAGTTCCTGGTGCTGCCAGGTCTTGGACTCGGATAGACAGGTAGAAGGCAACTTTGGTGATTAAACTACTAACCGATGGCAAAGACACCCAAGTAGGGACTCTTTGTTGCCAAGTTTTGGGCGAGAAAATAATATTCAACATCCCTAGTTCAAAGCTATCAAAATCATCAGAAGAGATGTTCATTTGTTTTAAGAACAAGGCCAATGGTTCAGAGACAGGATTTGTTGTTGCTCGACTACGGGTAATCGAAGACCCGTCTTCTGGAATAATTTGGATGCTGTGGTCGGTTGTTTGTGATTCTTTAGTTTGTGGTTGTAGCGAAGGGGGTAAGCGCCCCAGTTCGATGGCTTCGTACTCAGCTGGTTTTTCTGGGGTAATGGATGGTGATAGCGTTGGTGATGATAAAAGGTTGTCAACAGGTGCTGGACCACTATGGGGAGAGTTTGTGTCTAACTGTTCTACCGATAAGCTTGAAGATGATTCTTGTGAGAGGCCTTCAAGGGCTGCAATCGCAGGGTTGTTAGTCAATGGTTGCTCTTGATGATGATCAGATGAATTAGCGCTTGTTCCCATAGTGCCTCGTCTTTTAAGTATCGTTATAAATCAATTTCAATCAATAGATACCGGATTATATGCTAATACCGCAGGATATAGTATAAGAGAGGAGGTTCTGAGGAATCGACAGTTATTTTAGGTTCGACTAGGTTGTGTTGACCATCCATTCGATCTGAATCAGCGGCAAATGTCCTCATACCTCTCATTCCGAACCTGAATTTTGAATTTCAGTAAAATTCATCAAAAAAAAACTTGACCTGGAACCTTAATTTTGAGCTATTACTCATTTTTAGTGAAAGAAAAGTGAACCTACAAGATTGCACATCAAAATCTATTGACCATCTTGGTCTGGTTTCAGCTCTATATCAGGGGCTTGGGATTGCAGCGTTTATCGATAATCAACTATCCAATCAGTACTCCTCGTGTCTCGGTTGACAGGTCGTTCTGTTTTCTTTTTGTTTTTAAATTAAACTTATTGAGTCGGTTGTATTATAATTTTGCATAATAAGAAAAAGTATCTATAATTAAAATGTAAACGGAAATTTAATTAATCACGAGTTTCGCACTTAGCTCATACGGCTTGCTTTAAAATAAGGCCTTATCTATAGGTTCGTATTCTTATGACTCATAAATTCTCAATAGATTAACCAGTACTCATTCATTTTAGTTATCTTTAATTTTCTTTTATATAGTAGATAACTAACTGGCATATGATCGTTTCTTTATTCTATTTGCAATAATTCTTTGGCTTACTCGATCATTAATGCTTATCTACTTGGAGCAGTAAACTGACCTAAAATACGTATTGTCTTTTTAACCTCTGCAAATACTGTATGTAATGGATTTATTACTAAATTAAATTCCTCTGGTATAATTACTGAAGGAATAGCTATTGCCAAATATTCGCTCGGCTCATAAAAATTTTTCGCAGCAAAATCGCGACTCATATTTGGCGAAGGTGTTTCTTTCCACTCTTTAGGTAAATCAGAGATAGTGTATTTAATGATCAACTCATCTGGAATTTCAATCGAAAACTTATAATAACTAAAACCGGATACTGAAAGACCATTATGTGATAACCATTCCAACGTACAAAGAGATATTGATTGGGAACAATATACAGATTTTGTCCCTTTGTGGTTCCATCTACCTGCAACGTATAATCCACCCTCACCTGAGAATACGGCATCGGCATGTTGAATTCGAGATCCTCTAAACCAAATAGACATTAGCTATAGATTCCATACTTAATTTGTAATAATGCTTGGTCTACAAGACGATGCCCGACTTCTGTATCTAGTAAGTCCATTGGGATTTGATCCCCTAATGAAGGGATTTTTTTATAAAGCCATCCCTTAGCTACTTGACTGCCTAAAATTTCCTCTGCATTTTTTACAACAGAGATCAATCTTAAAAATTTCTCTGTAGAGCCCGAATCGAGTAACTTATGGTCTTTTTTCTTTGCAAAATAGGTAGAGCTCGTAATTTTTAATCGACTAAGAACATCCTTAACCACAAAGGATTGATCGTTTAGAAAACTCTCAATCAACTCAGGATTAATACCCTTCCTAATTATTTCTATTTCTTTAATAGGATCTTTAAAATAGTTCATTAGCTTATTTGTATTAGAAAGCATGATAGTTCCCCTTATAGAAACATGATAGGTCTAAATTAATCATTATGAAATTCCAAATTAAGAAAATCAATATAGCACGAAGGTGTCTATTTGCAAATCAAGTGATTGACTGCCATCAGAGTTTCAAACTCTGGCATATCCAATTAGCATGATTTATCCTCGCTTTCATTTACAATTAGATTTGTAATAAGCTTAACCATCAAGTTCTTTTGATCAGGGCTGCTTTCAGCAGTTACTAATGCTAATGCTATCATGCCGTTGTCGTTTATATTGAATTTAGTACCTTGAAGAGAGGGATATGCAATAAAAAGTAAGCACGCAATACGTTTATTCCCATCGATAAAAGGGTGATCTTTGATAACGAAGTATAGAATTTGCTGCTTTTTCTTCCACAGTTGGATAAAGCAACTCACCATCAAACGTTTGTTCTATATTTCCCAAGATTCCAGATAGACCATGTTCATGCTCATTTCCAAACAAAGGACTTGCTTCCCCCTTGTTCATTAAATTTGTCTTAAGTGTCAATATAACATTTAAGGCTTGCTCATAAGTGAACTTGCAACATTGATTGATGGCACTAGGCATTGCTAATGCATCTGGTTTTTCCCTAATGAACCGTTTTTTGGGTTTTATCCGTAAATTTAATTCCAGCTCCCGATATATGCGATAAACTCGTTTATGATTCCATTTGAAATGTTTCACATTCCGCAGATATAAATAGCACTGTTGCTCATCGGTAATTAATTATCAGATTTCTTGCAGCATCTGTGTTGAGTAAGGTAAATTAGTCAACTTTTGGGATGATGGAACTATCGATGAAACCGTTGGTATATTTAGACAAGACTAAGCAAACGACTATCATAAATGGTCATCCATGGGTATTTCCTAAAGCTATTTTAAAACATACAGGTAAATTAATAACGGGTAAATTAGTAGATGTATTATCTGAGCAAGGCGAATATATTGGTTCAGGTGTTTACAATGAACACTCGCTTTATCGCGTGCGGATGCTAGCTTACGCGCATGAGCCAATTGATGTTACATCGTTGCAAAGTATAATTATCCATCGATTGCAGCAAGCAATCACTTTGCGTCAGATGATTAACTTACCGAATCGTCAAACATCGGCTTATAGGTTAGTCAATAGCGAGGGGGATGGCCTATCAGGATTAACCGTTGATCGGTTCAATCAAATTTGTATTGTTTCATCTACCGCATATTGGTTGGAAGAGAATAAATCCATTATCAAAGCATGTATTCAACAATTACTGCCTCATGATATGGTTTTTTGGATATCCCAAGAAAAAGCATTAGCACAAGATGGTTGGTCAAAGGTAGTTAATGAAGAACTGAGCGGTATCGTACAAATTTTTGAAGCCGGCGTAAAATTTGAAATTGATTTTAGTCATCGACAAAAAACGGGTCTCTTCTTAGATCAACGTGAAAATCATCAACGAATAGCTCAGTTAGCAACAGGTAAGAGAGTATTAGATTTATATACCTATACAGGTGGCTTTGCCCTCCATGCAGCGAAGGGTGGGGCCAAGATGGTTACTGCAGTAGATAGTTCACCACAGGCTATTACCATGGCGAGGCATAATGCAAACCTGAATAAATTTGATGATATTAAATTTATAGCTGCAGATGCACGTGATTATTTATCTCATGTAGCTGACTATGATCTAGTTATCTTGGACCCACCCAAGTTAGTTCCATCGCGTCGTCACTTACAGCAAGCTAAAAATTATTACCGCTATTTGCATCGTGAAACATTTAAGCATATGCAGTCAGGAACTTTACTATTAACCTGTAACTGTTCATCCGCTCTCTCAAGTGAGAGCTTTATGGAATTAGTCTATTTGCAAGGCTTGGCAGTTGGTAAAACTATTCGCATTCTTGGTAGCTATGGTCCTTCAGCTTGTCATCCAACATTACCTATATTTCCAGAAGGTCATTATCTCACGGCTGTTCTTCTGCAAGTCATTTAGGTCACAGCGAAGGTAGGCTGCTGTAGTTTGTTGGTGATTAATTGTTTTGCTGAATCAGCGGATTGTTTAGCCACCGCTGACAGTAGGCCTTTGTTTCGCCTAAAACACATAGCAACTGCTGATAAAATTGATTTAATTGTGAGCTTTTTCCTGATTTATGGTAGCTTTCAAATTGTTGACAAGCAAATTGTAATTTGGTCGCTCCGCAATAAATAGCGGTCCCTTTTAGCTTATGAGCTGCTTTTTCAATGGCAGCCCAATTCTTCGATGGATATGCTTCTATTAGTATCGCCATACATTCCGGAATTTCTTTTTCTAGCATCAGTGTGACTGCTTTGATCAACAAATGCTTTTCACCTAAATGGCTGATCCCTAGGTCTGTATCGAGGATACGTATGAACTCTGGCGCATCAAGAGGAGCCGTGCTGTCAATGAGGCTTGTTCTTAAACTATGTTTTGAAAGAGAGTATTGATTGATAATTTGGCTTATTTTTGTTAAATTGATTGGTTTGCATACAATTCCATTCATACCTGACTCTAAACACTTTTGTTCGGCTTCTTGCATCGTTTGAGCTGTCAGACCAATGATAGGCGTTGGTTCCAACTGATTATCTTTTTCCCATTGACGTATCGTGGCGGTCAGCTGATATCCTGAAATTCCCGGTAAGCCAACATCAGTAATGACTAGATCAAATCGTTCTTTATAGATTAATTGTAATGCTTGCTCGCCATTGATCGCTGATACAAAATTTAAACCGGATTGTGTTGCCATCACCTCTATAAGTCTTAGCGCTAAGTTATTATCTTCAACTAAGAGTACTTGTGGTGAATATTCTTCATTAGCAGCTTTTTTAATGGTATTAATTGGTGATAGCTTAATTTCCGGTTCGATATGATAATTTGCAGTTGTTTCACGTATTTCAAAATTAGCATAAGCTATATCGACATCTAAGGTGAAAAAGAACGTGCTTCCTTTTCCGATGACGCTTGTCAGTTGCAATTCTCCACCTAGAAGCTCCACATATTTTTGGGCAATATGCAAGCCAACCCCATGTCCTGGATGAATCGTGTTCAATGAGCTATTGGCGCGAAAAAAACGATCGAATACTTTGTCTTTAAATTCATCAGCAATACCAATACCAGAATCATTTACGCTGATCTTAATTGTTGCAACACTATTTTGTTCATGAAGTTTCTCAACTTGAATACTCACGCTTCCTTGGTCAGTAAATTTTATTGCGTTACTGGTTAAGTTTAACAAAATTCTATGTAATTTAGTTTGGTCGGTGCTAATGAAATGAGGCACGTTTGGATCAATGTATATATTAAGTTCTAATCCTTTGATGACTGCTGATGGAAGTTCTAATTGTCCGATGTCTTTTATGCATTTATGTAGATTGAATGTCTGTCGTTGCGTATTGTTATCATTGAGATTTTCATTTGAAACGACGTCTAAAATACGGCTAAGTAAACCAACTAGTTGTTCGCCACTTTCGTTAATCCAGTGGGCATACTGTTTGTATTCTGGTGAGAGAGGACCATCTTCTAGTAATTTAGACATGCCGACTATCCCCGTTAAAGGGGTTCGTATATCATGACTAATGTTAGTAATGAATTCATTTCGAGCTATGTTGGCAAGTTCTGCATGAGCTAAAGATAGTTCTAGTTTTTTTCGATCAGTGATATCTGCACAGATGCCTAAAATACCGTGAATATTAGCTTTTTCATCAAATAGTGGTACTTTATTGGTTAAGAGAAAACGTTGTTCTCCGGTGGTCCGCGTGAATAGTTCTTCAATGCCAAGCTTAGCTAAGCCTGATTTGATAACAGTTCTATCATCTTGGCAATAGGCATCACTTTGTTCGATATTATTCGTTAGTTGATAATCAGTCATTCCAATAATATCGTTGCAATCATTCAATCCTAGCAATTCAGCTAGGGCTGCATTGCAACCTTGATAAACAGAATTGATATCTTTCCAAAAAATATAGTGTTGTTTAGTATGGTTTAAAATAGATTCTTTGATGTATTTATTTTGTCGTGCAGCATTCATAACGTTGCTAATATCTGCTGCAGCTAAAAACATATATTCCGTATCAATGTCAGTCACTGACCATTGTAGAGTATATAATTTATCTTTTTTCACTTCGGTAACAGGAAACGAATTACCAGCAAACATATCTTCAATAGATGTAAAAGGAAAATCAAGGTTTTTCAGTTTGAATAAGCTAATAATATCTTGCTCAGCTAGTTCACTCTTCTCGAATGAGTATAGTTCTATCAATCGAGTTGACCATTTTTTTATAATGCCTTTTTTGCTAAGCAATAAAGCTGGATGCGCATAATTTGAAATCAAATTATCTAATAGTGCGTTGCTCAAATCAGATGAATTAAATTTTTTCATGATTTTTGTTTAAATTTAATTCATTGAAACTGTATGCTAGCAAGGAAACAATAGGTATAGGCACAGTTTTTTCCAATGTTTCGAGTTTTTGATATACTAAAATAAATTCATCCTATCATGCTAGTGTTTGTCAAATTTTATAAAAAAAAATTGCAAAAGTACATATGATGGCTATAGTCGAAAAGAGCGTGATCGATTCTAAATCTTGTCGATTGAACATTCGAACTGTAGTCGTTTAATGCTTTAATTGATCAACTCATGTTAACCGCTTAGAAAGCTCTTCGACACCTGTCCTACGGGAGATTTTGCTACAGTCGAGGAATATGCTTAATGTTTCCATTAGATTTTTGTTCTATAATAAATCAATAAAAATTATATTTGTTCTTTTAGTGGAAGGGGTCTGCTGATGAATAAACATACAAAAGTTATCGTATCGATATTTCTTATCATAATGAACAGTTTTCTTTATGCGGCTAAAGTTATTAGCTTGGGTCCCAACCAATCGGAGCAATTAACGAACAGTTATTTCTGGACTTTAAATGCCACTTGTAATGTGCAGACTAATCAATTGAAGGCAAATAAGATTCGAGTCACTATCTTAAAAAATCAAGGCAGAGTAAATGGTAAATTATTAACCGCTGGGCAGGCTACTTCAGTAAGTATAAAAAATAATCAGAATATTTCAGTTAGTGCTGAACCAGGTACTGAGGTAAATTTAAGTAACTTAAGTGGCAACCCAATTAAAGCCACCTGTACTACTTAATCTACTATATTATAGATACTTGATGACAAGAATATTGCCTATGTTGGTTCGTATATGCTATGTATAAGCCTTACTTGGTAGGAGAAGGAACTATTAATGCTGCAAAAATGGTTAAGTAATGGGTTTATTATTTTTAGTTTAGTCTTTTTTATGCCCCATGCAGAAGCAGTAGACAATCATTCGGTTGAAGAGAATCAACGAATGCAGCTATCGATACTTCACTATATCAATCAATATCGTGCCAGTAGGAATTTGCCACCATTAAAGTTGTTGTCCCCTATCTCCCGTGAAGCTGCAAGACATAGCCAGCAAATGGCCGCTCAAGTGATCAATTTTGGTCACCAAAATTTCCAAAGACGAATGGCTACTATTTGTCAGCAGATTAAAACTTGTAATGGTGGTGCAGAAAATGTAGCTTATTATCGATTAGATGCTAAGGCGTTAGTGGATGAGTGGATTGCCAGTCCAGGTCACCGGCATAATATAGAAGGGCATTACAATTTAACAGGTATTGGGATTGCTTTTGGAAAAAAAGGTTGGGCATATTATACTCAAATTTTTATACGCAATTCTTCGCGGTGATTTTCTCTCGGCTTTAGCCATTTTTCTAAGTAAGCACTTAAATAAAACGTGGGTTGGGATAATTTCTTTTTTTTGATAAAGAAAAAGAGGGATAAGAATACGGCCGATACGCCCATTTCCATCTTTAAATGGGTCCAATAGCTCAAATCGTGCATGCACAACTGCGGCTTTTAGTAACAAATCGATATCATTAAATTCAACATATTGTTGCCATGCTTGAAGATATATTTGTAGCTGCAGTGGGCAGCCTCGCACGCTATTTAATAAAATCTTATGTGGTTCTCTAACAAAAGATAAACCAAGAGGGCGTTCTTCAAGATAATAATGTGCTGATCGCAATGCTATCACGATAGTTAACAATAGAGAAAAGCATTTGATAGCCTAGGTTTTCTAAGGGTAATGTGGCTGGTTCATAAGGGCGCATATAAATTATTCCTTCACGCTATCTATTTGTTTGTAATCAACGAAGTTGTTTATTTTATTAAACATTATTAAAACAGTATAGGTGGTATATGGATTTAATTCTTTGAAGCGGCTAGTAAATATCTTGGTTATCCCGAGAATTAAATTTCGAATATTTCGTTTGCTCTTTTTAACGTAACCCAATTGATTTAATTGGCGTCCCAGGGCGGATTCGAACCGCCGACCTGCCCCTTAGGAGGGGGCTGCGCTATCCAGCTGTGCCACCAGGACTTAAATAGACTAATAAGTTTAACGGTATCGAATGTAAATAACAATCGTTGATTCGTAAGCTCCCAGGGGTGTCGCATTAAAATTTAATCAATCTGTTGTAGGTTAGGCCTTGGCCCAACAATAATGTATTGAAATCCAAGGTTACAGCTAAAAATCCTTGCCAAAATACAGTCATTGGATAGCCTATGCGCTCAAGGAATTTTATACAAGTCCAAACCACATGCTATTTTTTCACGGTAGTGCTTCAAGATAGAAGTAGTGATTGATGAATC
>JBMLTO010000108.1:0-50073 GCA_049239925.1 Legionella sp.
AACATTAATTTTTAAAAAAACTGAAGATACTTCAGGGACTTGGCCCAACCTACAACTGATTGATTAAATTTTAATGCGACACACCTGCCAATACTTTTATGAATTTTAAAGAATTTTTCTGCAAGAAGAATTCGGGCGTGTTGACAATTCATCCTCCCGCCTACGCGCCGCGAACCAGTTCTGAGAGTTCCACACGAATAGTTAGCTTAAGGCATTGAAAAGACTGGTGATTATGATCAACTAGCGTTTTCAGACATTATGAGATCGACACCATGCAGCGATTGCTGAGAAAGCTTGCTTACCAGCATAAGGAATTTTCATGTATTCATTGATACGCAATAATTGATTATATTTAGCTACTCTATCCGTGCGACACAAAGAACCTGTTTTGATTTGACCGCAACCACTAGCAACTGCTAAATCAGCGATGAACACATCCTCCGTTTCACCAGAACGATGAGACATGATGCAACGATAGCCATGTTTGGTTGCCAACGACATTGTCCGCCTGGTTTCGCTAAGCGTGCCAATTTGATTTAATTTGATAAGTACAGCATTAGCAGCGTTAGTATCAATTCCCCTTTGTACAAAAATTGAATTTGTAACAAATAAATCATCACCTACCAGCTGCAATTGATTACCCAGTTTTGCCGTCATTTGCTGCCAGCCAAACCAATCGTTTTCATCCAAGCCATCTTCAATACTAATAATTGGGTAATTTTTTGCTAATTGCTCATAATAATCAATAAGCTGCTCACTCGTAAATGATTTTTTTTCAGAAGTTAGATGGTATAATTTTTGATCATACAGCTCAGATGCAGCAACATCCAAGGCAAATACAATATCATCACCTAAACGAAACCCAGCCATTTCCACAGCCATAGCAAGCATATCTAGTGCTTGACTATTAGAATTTAAATTGGGCGCAAAGCCACCCTCATCACCAACGCTAGTCTGCAGCCCTTTTTGAATCAATATTGATTTCAGAGCATGAAAAACTTCGACCCCCATTTGTATGGCACTGATAATATCGGTTGCACCGACAGGCATAATCATAAATTCTTGAATATCAATATTGTTATTAGCATGCACTCCTCCATTTAAAATATTCATCATCGGAACTGGCATACTAGGCGTATCGCCCTGATTAAGAGCAACACACAATGGCACATTCATTGATTGCGCATAAGCCCTAGCACAAGCCAAAGAAACAGCCAAAATTGCATTGGCACCTAATCGCGACTTATCTGCTGTACCATCAAGTTGACAAAGGATTGCATCGATCTGCTCTTGATTTGCAACAGAAATATCGAACAATGCATGTTTAATCGCCTGATTGATATGGCTAACCGCCTGCAGAACACCCCGACCACAATAGTTGCTGTGGTCTCCATCGCGTAACTCACAAGCCTCGCGAGATCCGGTAGATGCGCCTGATGGAACACTTGCACGTCCCCTGGCACCATTTTTCAAAATGACGTCAGCCTCAACAGTTGGATTTCCGCGTGAATCTATTATTTGACGTCCCTTGATATCTGCTATTTGCATACGAACCCTCTCTTGGTAAATTTTCCCCGCAAACGTAAGCATGGAATGGTTGAATGTTTTTTTCAGAAGGTTATCAGAAAAAGAATAGTATTAAGCAAAAAGTATATGTTTTTTTTTCGAGGAAGTTAGCTATAATCGCTAATGATAAATCGTTGTTAACATTAATGGGTTTGATTACACAGCCTAAGAGATTACCATTGCAAGCGTTACAATGCATTCGGTTTATACAAGCTAATTTGCAAGGTGAAAATTATGGGTAGCATATTTAATATGTTTGGGCCATCGCCAATACGACCGATTGAACAACATATGCGCAAGACTTATTTATGTGCAAAAAAACTTTATCCGTTTTTCGAAGCAGTACTAGCCCTAGATTGGGAAACAGCGGATGCAATTAAAGATAAGATCATATCTATCGAAAAAGAAGCTGATCGCATAAAACGTGACTTGCGGTTGCATCTACCAACTGGGTTATTTTTGCCAGTATCCAGAACTGATTTACTGGAGCTATTGAGTGCGCAAGACCGGATAGCAAACAAGGCAGAAGATATCGCTCGACTGATTACTAGCCGAAAAATGATTATTCCAGCCTCGCTATCAACAATGATAATGCCATTTCTCCATCGTTGCCTTGATGCTGCAAAACAAGCATGCAAAGCAATCAATGAACTTGATGAGTTACTTGAAAGTGGGTTTCGTGGCAGTGAAGTTAAAATTGTTGGTGATATGATTATCACCCTAGATGAAATTGAACATGATAGTGATAAGCAACTGGGAGAGATTAGACACCATATCTTTGGCTTGGAAACGGACTTGCCAGCTATAGAAGTAATTTTTCTTTATAAATTAGTTCAATGGATTGGTGACTTAGCCGACCACGCACAAACAGTTGGTAGTCGACTTCAAATTCTAATTGCTAGGTGAACAATTCCGATGGATTACTCAATTTATTTTCTTATTACAGCCATTGCACTTTGCTTTCTAATGACTTGGGGGGTTGGTGCAAATGATCTTGCCAATGTAATGAGCACAACCATGGGATCAAAAGCAGTCACCGCTAAACAAGCGATGCTTATTGCCGTTATTTTTGAATTTGCTGGTGCATTTTTAGGTGGTACAGGCGTAACAGAAACGATGCGTGATGGCATCATTAATACCAGTGAATTATTAAATCAACCCAACATTCTCATAGAAGGTATGCTTTGTGTTCTTTTTGCTTGTACTATTTGGATGAATCTCGCGAGTTATATAGGTGTTCCCGTTTCAATAACCAATGCGCTTGTGGGTTCGATGGTAGGTTTTGGCTGCATGGTATTAGGTAATGATGCGATACACTGGAGTCAAGTATCTCACATAGCAATAGGATGGGTCACATCTCCGATGATTGCAGGATTTACTAGTTTTACTCTATTCATTAGCATACAACAAGCTATTTTTGTGAGACACGATCCTTTAGCAAAAGCAAAGTTATATATCCCAGTTTATTTATTTTTAGTTGGTTCAATTCTATCGTTTATTACCGTATTCAAAGGGCTAAATCATTTTGATATTCATTTAAACTTTAAACAAGACTTAGCAGTAACCTTAGCAACTAGCATCAGTATAACAATCCTTGGCATGATTGTTATTAAACACATACCAGAAAAAACGCATATGAAACGTCGAGACCGCTTCCTGCAAGTTGAAAAATATTTTGCAGTATTAATGGCCATGACCGCATGTGCGATGGTATTTGCCCATGGCTCAAATGATGTTGCGTTGGCTGTTGGACCATTGTCAATTGTTTATAGCCTAGTCATGAATACCCATCATCCTTTAGGTGCAACCGACTACCCAGCCTGGATTATTTTACTGGGCTGCTTCGGTGTAATCAGTGGGCTACTCATGTATGGACGGAAAGTCATTGAGACAGTTGGCAGCTCAATTACGGCATTAACACCTAGTAGAGCTTTCGCAGCAACGCTTTCTGCGGCGACAACAGTAGTCGTTGCCACTAGCATTGGCATACCGGTATCTGCTACTCAAACATTAGTTGGAGCTGTATTAGGCGTAGGCTTAGCCAGAGGCATTGGAGCATTAAACTTGATTGTTATTCGCAATATATTTACTTCATGGATTCTAACATTACCTGCTGCATCACTATTAACGATTCTATCCTACAAACTGCTTCAAATGTTCTTTATTTCTTGATGAGCTGATTGTCTCAACTTTGAACTTATGTAGAGGCTGCTCGACGTGAACAGCGATTTAAAAACTGGTCCAGACTGTGGATGTTAAATTTGATTGAGAACCTAAATCCAGACTGGCCTGGTCTGTATGAAGACATTTGCCGCTGATTACGATCGAATGGATGCCGCGAAGAAGTCGCGGCATGTACGCGGGAGGATGAATTATCAACACACACCCTAATATCAAGATTTTTCCTAGACATCATCAGGCATAAACCGTTTAACCATTGGTATAGTTAGCAGATTTGCTATGCTCAATATAGCTATCAATCTCTGCTAGTTCTTTATCTAAAAACACTAAAAAATGATTATGTTCCGATAACCGTTTTTGATACAATTTATTATCAGATTGACTGGTTTGTAATAAGTTGTCTGCAAGAAGAGCAAAGCGTTTTGTTGCTGATGCAAATTCATCTTGATTGTCTTTTAACTCACTGGTAACTATTGATAATCTATCTACAGATGCCCCCATTCCCTGGATAGCTTTTTGCGATTTATCGAGTTCATAACTATATTGTTGACCTTGTGTGATGATATCTGAAAGCACTTCATTAGCAACTTGCTGCTCTTTGACATAAGCATTAGCAACAGCTTCAACAGCAGCACATTGGTTATTGACAACAACGATTTGATCCATCAACGCTAATTTTTGAGACTCCGTTACCTGCTGTAATTGTTGAACTTCAATAGTGCTAATATGTTCATTGACTCTGCTCATGGTGCTATTTAATATTTTTTCAGACGAGGCAACTTGTCTAGACCACTCAAGATTTGCAGCACTGATTGCCTCTGTATTTGCATTACAAGACAACACATGGGCATAGAATAGGACGTGTAAAACAAGCATGCATGTTAAAATAATCCATGGGGTAATCGCTGGTAATAACAACGCCCTACCCATTAAAGCATGTATCAAATGGGGCATCGAGGTACAGGTGAATATGATAGCTAATTTTACTGCCACAGAATGACTAACCCACCACGATGTAATCCCATCAAACCAGCTGTCTTGCAGTAAATGCTCAGGGAAAACAAGAAGCTCCCCCTGCTCAATTTTAGACAACAATAAAGGCATAAAAGAAAACAAAAAAGACATTATTGTATCACATAAAAATTTCAGCATAACCATAACTTGTCTTAAATCAAGAATGCTGATACCCATTTGCTGCATATAAAAAAAGAATTCACGCATTTTCAATATTCCTTTTGATTGAGGTTTTTAAGAGTTGGAGCTGTTACTTGATGCTGCTATATTTGCAGGTAACGCAGGCAATGCAGGCAATGGTGTCTGTGATTTAAAGAACTTAAACCGTTCGACTAACGCTGTGGCTCTTAATTTTAGCTGCTCATTTTCCTGCGTATATTGTTTTAATAATTGACGTTGGTCGACGTTAACTTGTTTTAAGTTGACGACTTCAAGGGAAATGACATCAATAGATTGAGTCAGATACGAGACAATATCTTTGAGCGATCGGATACTATTTTCGGCACGGGTTAATTCATTTTGCTTGTTAAATAAAACTGCCTCAATAAGCGAAAGATACATCACATGTTCTTCACGCATATTACTCAGTTTATGATGAAAACCATCTAAATTTTTCTGGTTAGTACTGACATGACTGTTCATTGACTTAAGATGTTTCAGATACTTATGAAGGCCAACTTTAAATGTCGAAAGCTCATCAGCTAATGTTTGATTAGTAGTTGCCATCCGCGTGCTAGTTGCAGAAGCATTATCTAACCTGACAATCAGTGTATCGATCTGTTGGTTCCATCTATTAACTAAATTGGGATTAAGGTTATCATCGGTTTGATTTTGATTATCAGTTTGCGATAAAGTATCGCCATCTTGCCAATACAAGCCGACTACCCAGCCACCTATGAATGTTCCAGCATAACTAGCTACAGCTAAGAAAGGGAAAGGCATATAAGCTCCTTTTTTGAGGTTGGATTTTCCATGACCATTAAAAGCTATCACTTTATTTTTATTCAGTCAATTATTGAATTCAAAAAATTCGATCATCAATGCTGTATGAACGAAAAAGAACAGATAGATCTTAATTTAATTTTTGTAGGAAATAATCGCTGCTATGGGACGCTAGATGATTGTTCGCAACAAATCATTTGCCACCCTATAGTGAAATCATGGTGAGGAACTCAGTAAATGTTATCGCGAAATCTTCGCGCCAACCTCTAAAATAACGGATTGCATGGTTTAAAAATCTTTCCAAATATCATTTATAGTGTCCTGTGGATTTGGATTATCGCGCAGATTATATATCCGCTGAAATTTTTTAATTTCTTGAATCTGTGACGCTGACTTCGGATGAGTTTCATTAAATTGATGCAGAAACTTGTCAATTGGACTAACAAAAGCCTTATCAATATCGTAGCCATTCATGATTACATTCTCTCCGTTACGTTTATACTGGTAATTTTATCGAGTTTTCTTTAAAGTTACCATCATTCATCAACATAAGTTGTCTGATTTTCTTTGACACTTAACATTGTTTCTACATTTATTATCGTATTCGAGAACTTACTATGTCTATAAAAAAAGCAGAGTTACATGTCCATTTAGAAGGCACTATCACGCCAGATATGGCACATAAATTAGCATTACGGAATCAACTAACATTACCTCCGGGATTAATTGCCAGCGACGGAACAAGTTATGTATCTCAAAATTTCCAACATTTTTTACAAGTGTATGACACATTAGCGGCTCTTATAAAAAAACCACAAGATTATTACGATATCACGTTTGATTATTTGCAGGCAAATGCACTTGACGGTACGATTTATGTTGAAATGATGTATTCTCCAGATCATGCAGAACAAACGAGTGGTATTCCTTCCATTGAACACTTGTATGCCATACAACAAGCGATCGATGATGCCCAGTCACAATATAATATTTTCGGAAAAATTATTATCACGGCTGTTCGTCATTTTGGTAGTGATGCGGCCGTGCGTGTTGCAGAGCAAGCTACTAAACATACAGTTCCATGCGTCACTGGATTTGGTCTTGGTGGGGATGAGGTGAACTATCCTCCTCGTTTATTCACCAAAGCCTATACGATTGCAGCAGAAGCAGGCTTGTTTTGCACCGTTCACGCAGGAGAATTCTCTCCAGCTACAGGTATGTTAGAAGCGATCGAACATTTACCAATTCAGCGAATTGGCCATGGTGTGCAAGCCATCCACTCTCCTGAGACAATCAAAATTCTAAAAGAACAGAACATTGCCCTAGAAATTTGTCCATCGAGTAATATTTATCTTGGCCTATTTAAAGATTTTCACCATCACCCGTTTCCACAATTATTCGAGTCAGGATTGAAAGTGAGCTTAAATTCAGATGATCCCCCGTTTATGAGAACCACCTTGGCGAGAGAATATGACTTAGTTCAACAAGCTTACGGGTATAGCGATGAGACTATGAAACAAATAACACTGATGGCGATTGATTGTGCCTTTACTGATGATAAAACCAAAGAGCTATTGCGTAGCCGCGTTTAATCAGCAATAACCCGTTAAACTCGAAAAAAAAGCTCAGGTAAAGAAGTTAGCTGAGCTTTTTTTTAACGATCGTTTATTACAGGGATCAATACGACTACCTGATGTAGAGGCTGCTCCACGTGAACAGCGACTCAAAAACTGGTCCAGGCTGTGGTCGTTAAATTTGATTGAGAACCTAAATCCAAACTGGCGTTATCTCTATGAAGACATTTGCCGCTGATTACGATCAAATGAATGCCGCGAACAAGTCACGGCACGTAGGTGGGAGAATGAATGGTCAACACGCCCTAAGGAATATCTTCCATATATTGCCTAAGCTTCTTCATTGCATTCTTTTCTAACTGACGAATACGCTCAGCAGAAACACCATACTTGTCAGCCAATGCATGAAGTGTTATCGATTTGTCATCAAGTAACCAGCGTTGATTCAAAATATCTTGGCTTCGTTCATCCAAACGTTTTAGGGCTAAATATAATTTCTCATGGCTTGAATTAAAACTGTTCTCACGTTCAAAAATATAGGCAGGATCACTGGCTGAATCTTGTAAATAACGCGCAGGGGAAACGCTATGAACGGAGTCATCATCATCCGCATCCGGCATATCGTAAGGAACATCCATCGCATTTAATCGCTGCTCCATAACTAATACATCTTCGCGAGTCACGCCTAAGTCCTGAGCAACCGCATCTACTTCATCATGATGCATCCAACCTAGACGCTTTTTCATTTGTCGCATATTAAAAAACAACTTGCGTTGAGCTTTGGTCGTTGCAACTTTCACTATACGCCAATTCTGCAAAACAAACTCATGAATTTCCGCTTTAATCCAATGTACAGCAAATGATACCAGTCGTACGCCCATAGCCGGATCAAAGCGCTTAACTGCCTTCATTAAGCCAATATTGCCTTCCTGAATTAAATCACTGAGAGGTAATCCATAGCCCAGGTAGCCACGAGCAACACGAACAACGTAACGTAAATGAGCGAGAACCAACCGACGCGCGCCTTCAAGGTCGCCATTGGTTTGAAACCGTAGGGCACAATCAAATTCTTCCTCAGCGGAAAGCATAGGTATCTGATTAGCATAGTGAATATACGTATCGAGACTGCCGACGGGCAAATTCATCGTTGAAAGTTGCAACTGTAGACTCATTGTATACCTCTCATTATAAAATAATAGATCATATACTTGTTCTCATAACCATCAACAAAAACTAAAGTTAGCCTTAGGTTATTCTGATAATTGACTATTGTATCCAATTTTAAGCATCAATAGAAGCCAGTTGTCTTTTTATGCTCAAACTAGCTCCAAGCCCCCCCAATAGACCAGAACTTGTGATAAATAGTATCATTTGTATCATTGAAAATCCCTGCAATGAGTAGTGAACCTGATACAATTGCGCAAGATTATCTACTGATTTTTCCAAGTTTACCATAAAAAAACTGACAAAAAAAACTGCAATTACTGCACCAAACACACCATAAAAAATACCCATATACAAGAAAGGTCTAATGATATATTGATTACTAGCTCCGATAAGTTTTAATACCTGTATTTCTTGCTGATGGCTATGAATAACCAACTTTAAGGTATTAGCAATAATCACTGTAACAGCAAAGCCTAGTAAAAGGATGAGCCCCTGAGTGAAATTGCGAATAAAAGAATAAATTGCATACAAACGTTCCAACCACAGGCTATCAAACTTAGCCTGCTCAACCTGAGACAGTTTTTTTAAAGATTCATAAAGCTCGTTGACAAATCTTGTGTTTTGTTGCTTGCTTGGACTGACTTCAATCACCGTTGGCAATGGATTTTCTGGTAACAGGCTCAAAATATCTTCCATACCAGGTTGCTGCTCTTGCAATTCTTTTAAACCATCAGCGGGTGTTACTAGCTTTGCATGAGCAACCATTGGCATGGAACGTATTTTTTCTAACAATGCTAGCTCTTCGGCAGGAGATGCAGATTTCAGGTACAATACAATTTGACTAGATTGTTCATAGTCAACGAATAATGACTCAAAATTACCAATTAAAATGCCTAATAAAGCCGGCAATGCTAAGGTCAGAGCGATAACAATTGTAGTTATCACGGTTGTCAAACGACTTTTTTTTAATTCATGCACAGCAGTGACAAACGCATCTTGCTGTAAAATAAAGTACGTGCGTAAGGACCTCATTTAATGCGCCCTTCTCTTAATATCATAATTCTATGCTTCATGCCTGCAATCAGTGCTAGATCATGGGTTGCAATTAATACCGTAACCCCTGCTTGATTAAATTGTTCAAATAGTTTCATTATCTCAGCAGATAACGTTGGGTCAAGATTGCCAGTAGGCTCATCCGCTAATAGCAGTATCGGTTTATGAACCACTGCTCTGGCTATACCAATGCGTTGCTGTTCACCGCCAGATAGAAACTTAGGGAACATTTTTTCTCGCCCCAGTAACCCAACCATATCAAGAGCAGCATGAACACGTTTTGTTATTCGTTGAGGAGAATGACCATGAATTAATAATGGCAACGCGACATTATCGAAAACACTGCGATCATTCAATAAATTTGGCGACTGAAAGGTAATTCCTAAGGATGACCGATAGTGAGGAACATCTTTATCTTTTAATTGGCTTACCGATACTCCATTGACAATTATTGAACCAGCAGAAGGCAATTCAAGTCTGGCAATTAGTTTAAGCAAAGTACTTTTACCGGCACCAGAATGACCAGAAAGGAACGCCATTTCACCTTTGTCAACAGAGAAATTAATCTGGCTAAGCGCTTCAAAACCGCCTGGATACTTTTTACTAACTTGGTTAAAATTGATCATGGTTAAAAATCGCATCTACGAATTGGGTTGCTTCAAAGGGGCGAAGGTCTTCAATGTGTTCACCAATACCTACATAACGGAAAGGAATCTTAAGTTGATTAGCTATCGCAAAAAGGATGCCTCCTTTCGCTGTTCCATCTAATTTCGTCATCGCAATACCTGTTAAACCAATTTCTTGATGAAATTGTTTGGCTTGATTCAAAGCATTTTGTCCTATACTGGCATCTAATACCAACATAGTTTCATGAGGTGCGTCCGGATCTAATTTTTTTAAAACACGTTTGATTTTTTTTAACTCATCCATCAGGTTATGTTGTGTATGCAGACGTCCAGCTGTATCCGCGATCAAAATATCCATCCCTCTAGCTTGGGCTGCTTGCAACGCATCGAAAATCACTGAAGCGCTATCTGCCCCAGTGTGTTGAGCAATAACAGGAATATCATTACGCTGACCCCACACCTGCAATTGCTCTACAGCCGCAGCACGAAACGTATCTCCAGCAGCAAGCATGACTTTTTTGCCTTGCTCTTGAAATTGTTTAGCTAATTTGCCAATAGTTGTGGTTTTACCAGCACCATTCACCCCTACCATTAAAATTACAAACGGTAGTTTTGTACCGAGGTTATAATTTAACGGGATAGAATTGATGGTTAAGATGGCATGCAAACGACTCTTCAACGCAGTAAAAACCTCATCACCATTTGCCAATTGTTTTCTAGCCAAACCTTCGCTCAGTTGTTCAATCAGCAAGTTACTCGTTTCAATTCCAACATCGGCCTTTAATAATGCTGTTTCAAGTTCATCCAATACCGCTGCATCAATTTCCTTTTTGCCAAGCAACAATTGACTAATGCTATCACCCAAATGATCGCGAGTTCGGCTCAACCCTTGTTTCAGACGAACGAAAAAGCTTTGCTTTGTCTCATTCGCTAGCTCTGGTTCTGACGGCAATAAGTCTTGTGACCAAGATTTTTCATCAGTATGTTTAGCCAATTGCTCAGAATTAGCGATATTTTGATTACGTTTAAACCATTTAATCATAAGTAAAAGTATACAAAGTATATTAAATATGAAATTCTATCACTCTTTTGGCATAGAGGTGTACCATGCGCATTGTGTTTATCACATTATTAATAATGCTATCTCAACATGCATTTAGCCAGATCAGGCAATTTTCACTCGACAATGGCCTGAATATCGTAGTGCAGGAGGATCACCGAGCACCTATCGTAGTGTCGATGATTTGGTATAATGTTGGTTCTGCCGATGAACAAGGCGGACGAACAGGATTGTCACACGCCTTAGAACATTTGATGTTCAAAGGAACTCCATCGTTTCCTCTAGGCATGTTTTCTAAAATAATTGCCCAAAATGGCGGACAAATGAATGCTTTCACCAACAATGACTACACCGCCTTTTATGAAAAAACAGCAGCGATTCATTTAGCAAAAAATCTGGAATTAGAAGCTGATCGGATGCAAAATTTACTGCTAGATAAGGATGAGTTTCACAAAGAATTAAAAGTCATACAAGAAGAGCGTCGACTACGTACCGATGATGATCCACAAGCCATAACTTTTGAACGATTTTTAGCAGCAGCTCACCTTTCTAGCCCGTATCATCACCCCGTTATAGGGTGGATGAGTGACCTAAAACAAATGACTGTCGATGACATCAAAGAATGGTATCAAACATATTATGCGCCAAATAACGCCACCCTAGTTGTTGTTGGTGATGTAAATACCAATGAGGTTTATCTATTAGCAAAGAAGTATTTTTCCAAGCTAAAACGACAAGCGATTCCCCAGCGAAAAAAACATACGGAACCACCTTATCTTGGCAAAAAAACGATACAGGTTCGTGTCAATGCGCAGCTACCTTTACTGATTATGGGATATAGTGTACCAACGGTCAGTACTGTATCGCCAGATAAACTCTATATACCTTATGCTCTAGAGATTATTGCAGAGATCTTGGATGCTGGTGATAGTGCTAGATTCACCAAAACGCTTATTAGAGAAAAAAATGTAGCCAGTAACATGGATACTTTCTATAATTTATATGCTCGGTATCAAACACAATTTGTGATTCATGGAACACCAGCGCACTTAAAATCAATCGACGACTTAAGGTATGCAATTCTTGGGGAGCTAAAACACTTAACAACTGAATTAGTTGATGAGGCAGAGCTAAAGCGAATTAAAACCCAAATAGTCGCTCAAAAAATATTTCAAAGAGACTCGATTTTTAATCAAGCGATGGAGTTGGGGCTACTGGAAACTGTAGGATTAGGATGGCAAACCACGGAAAAATACATAGAACGGATTAATAATATTACTCCTGAACAAATTCAAAAGACTGCTAAGGAGTATTTTAATGAGCAACAGTTAACCGAAGCAGAATTAATTCCCACAACAGCTACAACAAGGCCATGATGAACATTATTTTTAGTACAATGCTATTGATTTTTTCAGTATCGATAGGATATTCAGCCCAACTTTTTAAACCCCAACAATGGCAAACCAGCCGCGGTGCCGAAGTTATTTACTACCCAGCAATGGAAGTACCCATGCTAGATATTAGCATAGCCTTTGCTGCTGGCTCGGCTTTTGATGGCAAACATTTTGGTCTCAGTGCATTAACCACAAGATTATTGAATCAAGGTAATCAAGGCATGAGTGCTGACATAATAGCTGAGCAACTTGCAAAAACAGGAGCCCAATATTCTAGTGAAAGCAACCGAGACATGTCGGTGTTTAACCTTAAAACATTGACTAATCCTGGTGCCTTAAAACAAGCAAGTGATATTTTTTCTACCATTATCAATCATCCGGACTTTCCACAACAGGCATTTATACATGAACAAAATCAGCAGTTGACAGCCATTATGCGAGAACAAGAAATTCCCGATGAGATGGCTACTCAGCTCTTTTCAAAAGCATTATATGGTGATCATCCTTACGCGCATCCGATCAATGGCACACAAGAATCAATCAAAAAAATTAGAATCAGTGATGTTATCAATTTTTATAAAAAATTTTTTGTAAACCGTAATGCGGTCATCGTTATCGTTGGTGCGATCGATGAAGATACCGCACACAAATTAGCGGAGAAACTGTGTGGCAACCTACCAACAGGAGAACATGCACCCAACATGAGTCCAGCCAAACCATTGAACAGCTCGGGAACTGTTGAATTCAATTTTCCAACAACTCAAACGATTATTCGGCTTGGTCAGTTAGGGATTGACCATAAGCATCCAAATTATTTCCCGTTACAAGTAGGAAACTATATCTTAGGTGGTGGTAATTTAGTATCCAGATTAGCTCAAGAAGTTAGAGAAAAACGTGGATTAACTTATGGAGTCTATAGTCAATTCTATCCCATGCTTACTAGTGGCCCATTTTTAATTAGTTTATCAACTCGAAACAAACAAAAAGATATGGCTATACGTATTATTCGAGAAACATTGTCAAATTTCATGGAAAACAATATCGATGAGCAAGAATTGCTTGCAGCTAAACAATATTTGACAGGTAGTTTTTCACTGTCATTAGCCAGTAATAGCAGCATTGCAAATATGCTTTTAAAAATAGCTTTTTATCATTTACCAAGTGATTTTATTGATTCATACATAAAAAATATTAATCAGGTCTCAGCAAAAGACATAAAAAAAGCCTTCCAAGAACAACTAAATCCAAAGAAATTATTACAAGTGACGGTGGGACAATCTTGAAACAGTCTATACGCATTATAGGAGGGATGCACCGGGGTAAAAAATTATATTTCTCCCCGGTCGATGGATTACGACCGACCCCAGATCGCGTTAGAGAAACATTATTCAACTGGCTAATGGCCGATATTCGCGAAGCGCGCTGCCTTGATGCATACGCAGGAAGTGGCGCACTAGGTTTTGAGGCCTATTCGCGCGGAGCCTCTCGAGTAGTCTTAGTTGAGCACGCAACGATTCAATACCATAATCTCAACCAAATCGCAGCAATGCTTGCTACCAATCAATTAAACGTTATTAAAGCCAATGCTAATCAATTTATGCTCACCTGCAAAGAACAGTTTGACATCATTTTTCTTGACCCTCCCTTTGCTAGCAATCAACTTGACGCATCCCTCACTATACTGACTGAATCAGCTATCTTAATTGCTGGTGGGCTAGTCTATGTCGAATCCAGCAAAAAGCCGACAATGCCATCGGCAAACTGGGAAGAACTCAAAAGCAAACGAGCCGGACAAGTATATTATGGTCTATATAGAAAAAATTAGTTTCATCTCAGATGATAATGGCTTGAAAGCAAACCAATACCCATTTGGCAGCGAATTAAACAAGGATGCCCTAATCTCAGATGACTGGGACAAGCTTTGCTACTGACCTCAACGAAAGAACAAATAGTCTTGATGTTTTTCAAGCCCTTCGAGACGCGTGCGTAGCACGCGCCTCAGGGCGAACGGTCCTGGGAAAAATGGCTGAAACCATTTAATCATCGTGTAATTACACAACTCTATTGAACAATATATAGGGCTCTACTATGCAAACATCAACAGCAAAAACTCGCCCCTGCATGGTATAACTGATTGGCCAGATCTATCAAACAAATCAGACCATTATAAACTGATTCGTTCGATATGCTTGACAAGCCGTCAGGGTCCTGTTTCAATCAGTGCTAACCTAATAAGTGAATATACTCAAGATGAACTTTAAGCTTTGCTCGCTCTTGTTAACCTCGGTCTTTATGTGGGGATGTAGCTCAACAACCTTATTTAAAAAACCACCATACAATACACCCAGTGATGATGCCTCAATTCGACTGGCAGAAGCAGCCAGTTCTGTAAGTGATTCAATCATTGAAATGGCAAGAGTAGAAAAAGTAATCATGCCTCCTAATAAAGATAATTTGTTGACTATTCCAAACTCGATTGATTTACAAGCTGTAGTTTCCGTTGATTGGTCTGGACCCATTGAAGAAATAACTGCGAGAATGGCAAAAGCCGCGAATTACCAATTACGAATACTCGGCAAACAACCAGCCCTACCCATTTTGATTAATTTAAATAATAAAAGCAAAACCCTAGCAGAGATCTTGCGTGATATTGATTATCAAGCGGGTCCTAAAGCAGATATCCATGTTTACCCTAACAATCAGGTTGTTGAATTACGCTATGCCAAAATATATCGATAATATTTTTTTTGTATCCATGCTATTCCTTACTTCTTGCTCGTCATCAATCCGTCATCACCCAATAGGCGATACTGGCTCATTAAGTGGGTTACAAAAAATGGCAAATGGTGCTAACCGATGGCACCAAGGTGATTCGAACATGGTAAAAATTCGTGAAGTGGCTATCAAAGAAACAGCCCTTAGCCTAGGCGCGCAATCAGGTCTGGCCTGGCGCGCAAAAATTATCAACGAACAACTACTGAAAGAAGCGCGCCACTTAGATATGATTTATGACTTTAATGCATTGATACTGCCGCATAACATATTGCCTCCAGTATTATTGGAAGGAAGGAACACCCTTAATCTTGCTGACGCACAAACCATTAGAATTTCTGACCGGACTTATAAAGTTGCCAAGCAAGCGCACTTTGTAACCACCCCACCTAACTGGCGTCAATATATTTGGATGGATTATAAAAAACCAGATTACCCTAACCTCACACTCCTCCCCAAGTCGAAAATTGAACGTACCGTTTGGAATCAAGCCGTAGAAAAAGGTTGGCAAAATGGTATTGAGCAGGCTAATGTTATTCTTGAAGAGAGCCTAGCAAGGCTAAAAGAAGATTTTGTTGGCATGGTTATGTATCGTAAACTCCTGGCCATGAATATGGTATCCCCCCCGTTTGTCTCAAATACCGATCTGGGTGTTACTGGCGATGCTGGTGAAATCCGTATCGATGACAGAGTCCTAAGAATTACCGCCCTGCCCGCACTGAATACAGATAGCACTCAGTGGCGAGCTGCAGTGAGTCAAGATGAGAACCAGTTGCAACAATTTAGGCAAATGGAAAAAGATGCAACACAAACTAAACTTGCAATCCATGATAAAAACTGGCACCCAATAATAGCCGTTAATTAAAATAGACACTTAACAACAGAGTAATGTTAGAAAAGCACGTGAGGAATTTGTATTGGACAAAACATTTGATCATCTAAATATTATGCCTGAAGAACCTACACGATTCTCAGCAGTATATATGGAAAAAATGTTAGAACATACCCAACGCTTAAATGCTTCAGATGTAACGATTCAAACCGGTGAGTCTATTTATGCTGAAGTATATGGTGTCCTATTAAAAGTAACCAACCGCAAACTATCTAATACAGAAGTTGGTGACTTAATTAATGCAATTTATGGACCGAATGCAACAACTCAGTTGCTCGCTGGTAATGATATCGATACTCACTATGAATTTAGACCGAATCGTGGCATACGATTCCGTTATAGAGTGAATGCCACCGCGTGCTTGGTGGAAGGCCACGATGGAATACAAATTACCCTAAGAACAATACCAACCACTCCCCCACAGCTAGAAACCATGGGTTTACCAGAGAATATTATTGAGGCTATTGCGCCTCAAGAAGGGATTGTTTTCATTACGGGCGCGACTGGTTCTGGTAAATCAACATTGCTGGCTGGAATTATTCGTTATTTAATTGAAAATGAAGATTCTAACCGCAAAGTGCTCACCTATGAAGCACCAATAGAATTTGTTTACGATGAAATAGAAACGATTTCCTCCATTGTCAGTCAATCTGAAATCCCAAGACACTTGCCTTCATTTGCTGAAGGGGTACGCAATGCCCTCAGGCGCAAACCTAGACTTATCATGGTTGGCGAGTGCAGAGATGCAGCAACGATTAGCGCTGCTTTGGAAGCAGCATTAACTGGACATCCTGTTTATACAACCCTACATACGTCTGGTGTTGCCGAAACAATGCGTAGATTGGTGACGTCCTTTAGTGGGGAAGAGCGATTAGGACGCACCATTGATATCCTTGAAACCATTAGGCTATGCGTATGGCAAAAACTTGTCCCTACCGTCGATGGTAAACGGGTTGCGCTAAGAGAGTATTTAGTTTTTGACGAAGAGGTTCGCGATATCTTGCTGGAAAGTGATCCTAATGAAGTAACAACTACAACCAGAAAATTAGTTAGGCAAAAAGGCCAGCTAATGACCGTTGATGCAAAAAACAAGTTCGAACAAGGGATTATCAGCGAACGCATATATAAGCTTATTATTGCAGGTACCAAAAACGCGGCCATTTAATTGCCGCGTTTCAACAGTTACTCCAATTGAGCCACACCACCACCACTGTCTTTATTCAGCCACTCAGTAGCGTGCCCTGCCAATTGTTTGTCTGTTGCAGCCTTAGCTTGTTGCGTTTTATCGCCAGCTTCACTAATTTTCTTTTCACTATCACCTGTCCAAGAAGCCGATTGCTCACCAGAACTTTCAGGTTGCCCACCTATCCATCGCAAGACCTTATCAGGTAACATACTAATTAAACCAAATGATTTTTGTACAATAGTTACATACATCGTCGTATAAATAAGAATCGAGAAGAAAAAGGCAAATATTCCAGCCCAACCTGAATAATCACCATTTATCGCAGCCTGAGATTTGGGAAGCGTATTAAAGGTATTACCCAAATCACCACCAAGCCGGCTATAGTAATTACCTGCATTGGTGCCATAATAGGAACTGCCTTGAATAAAACCTACCGCATTATCAAACCCTGCATTTAAAATCCATATACCAACATAAGAAAGCGATATAGCTGCAATAAAACCAATGATCATCATTGATGGTCTTAAAAAGACGTTCATTAAAATCATAATTGCTTGCTCACCCTTACCAAATGCATCATGGCCCTCAGGATGAGTAATCCCTAACGCAACAATAGGAGCTGCAACCATCGCTTCAATCACCGCCATTAACCATGCAATGACTCCAAAGGTAAAAATCATATAAGGCAACATTGGCACATAATAGGCAGTAATAAAACCCAGAGCAAACATCGTGCCTAGCCAAGCCAATAATATTGGCCATACCAAAGCGATGACCGCATAAATAAACATACCAACGGCTGGAATCATGGCAGTCGTAACCGAAACACCAATGATAATCATCCAAAAATTACCAGCAAAATTAATATAATGAGTCCCCATATTTGCTAAAGCGACAACAGGATTATTGCCAGGTTGCTGAATAATCGATAAGCCTTGTTTAAAGATTAGAGCCATGCCTTGCAAAGGCAGTTGTAGAAAAGTTGCGAGCACCTGTTGAGCAAGGATTTTCACTAAACTTAACAATGCATTGAGAAGTTGACGAAGTATTGAATCATATAAAATATTACCAATCCATCGACCAATACAAGGGGTCCACATGGTACTACCACAACCAAATTCTATATCTGGCAATTCAAATCCCATAATTCCTGAATCTAATGTTATGTTCATTACATTAGCAAAATTTAAAGATTGCTGACCCGGCTGACCCGGCATTTTTAACAACATCGAATCTGCGACAAAGCCATAAACGGTAGATGTTTGTGCGGTAGTTGGCAAGGTTGGTGTTTTATTATCCCGCCCTGGTAACGATAATGGGTTTTTAGGATCATTCGAACCATCAATCAACTGCTGGATAGGGACAACTTTATTTTTATCGCCAGCAAAAAGCTCACATAACAAAGCTGATGCTCCTGATGACATGGGACATTTAACATCAGAGCCAGAAGGAAAGCTTTTAGCCAGACTAGAAGGCTCAAAGGTTGATGCGTCAAGCCCCGTGTTCTGATCGTCGAAAATTTTGATCTTTCCACCAGCATTACTAACCGTCAATGTTGTGCCCGATTGACTGGACGCTTGCTGATTAAGATTGACCAAATCGAAAAAATAACTTCCAGCTAAAATCCAACCTTTCGTCTCAGCATCTTTGATAAACTGCCGACTTTGTTTAGCAGTCGCCAAATCCGCCGCTTGTGCTTTCAGATTAAGCGATGGCGTCATAATGCCATTATAATCATTCAGAGCACCTAAAAATTCGGTACCATTAAATAACGCTACCGAATTAGCACTATTATCAGGATCAGCACCCCAGGCAGTACAAGTCATATCATCATCTTTTGTACAACGCTGCCCAGAACTGTTGAGTGGCACACCAAACTGTTGAGAGGCATTTGATGTGCTTGCCGCAGAAGTTTGGGATGATAAATTAGAGTCATTATTGACCATAACCTGAGCAACCGTTGCGAGATCAAGATACATCTGCTGAATACCAATGGCTCGTGATAGCTGTGCTGTTTTTTGATCAGTTTGAGATAATGATAACTGTTTGCCATCTCCTAAATCGAACGGATTCCATGCCAGTTTTCCACAAACTCCATTCAAGGTAGCATACGGTTCAATCGTGCTCTTAAAATTAGGCATATCAACTGAGTATTGGTTATCTGCATGACTAGTTTGCACATCAACCACATTCACTGTACCAATGAAGTCAGGAACAGGGTTATCACAAAAGCTTTTCATCGTAGCATTGGATGAACCATAACATGGTCCTGCATTGTTTTGTTTTTGATTCAAATACTCTTCTCGTTGTGCTTGCAATTGCGTTTGCAAACCAAGCATACAGACCTGCCCAGCAAGAATAGTTCCAGCGCCAACAACCGCTCCATTTTTTTTAGCTGATAATAACGATGCCGTTGGATCGGACTGTCCTTGTATAATCACACCGCCTCTATTTAAATAACCTAAAGCAGCGTCCCAAACCTTATCCGCAGCGCCAACACCTTGTACAACCACCCACATCACAAACACTTGCATCAAGCAATATCCAGATGCTTTAGGAATAAGTAATGCCAAGCCGATTGTTGAGCGAATGGGAATCCAAATGGATGACCATTTTTGTCCCAACATCTGACCTTCATGCGCGGTATTCATAGTTGAAACGAGTAACGTATACATGATGATCATACCGCCTATTGCAAGCACAGCGGCATTGAATACAGTGAATAAGCTACCCATGATTTGGCTGCCACTACCATGAAGAACACCATCAACGATACCAAAGATATTGCCAAGAAATACCATCGAATAATCACTAGGTGGCGGAGCAAAGGTTAACGAACTGTCTGCTGCACATGCAAGTAGTGGCCATAATACCAATGTGAAAGCAATGACTATTTTATCCATGGTTTACCACCCTTTAAACCTTCGTTAAACCATTGATTGATTGAACAACCCAGCGTTCGTCGCTTAATTTGAAAATACCAAAAGTGATAACGGAAGGCCAAAACAAGTGCAATCATAGTAACGACTAAACTGATAATAAAAGCAACCAGATGAATTAATAACAATTGATAGACCGCATAGCCTAAAAGAATTGCGGCCGTAACTAACATTAAGAGACTTAGACGCCAAAGACTCTGCTGTTTATTTAACAAGTCAACTTCACTAAGATTCAAACGCTGTTGCGCCTCATCAAATGACTCGGTAGCTTTCTTTTGTTGAGGAACTAACATATTTTTTATGCCTTGACCGAGGTAGGCGCTGTAGTCCTTCATTCTATCCCAATCAATCCAATAACGAACATTAAGAATGGCGTTAATTAACTGCTTTGTTCGGCTACTATTATTTTTTTTCATGGATTTTGATTTCATTTCCGATGGACTTTTATTCTTCATACTATATTATATAAGTATATCGATAGGAAATGTATTCTATTATTGCACATAAATAGTAAATAAAGAGTAAATTATGCCTGATCTCAGTCACCAAGCAGCAGCCAAATATTGGTTTGAATACCCAGATCCGATGATTTATCGAGTTATAACATTCATGGAAAGTGTTGAGGATTGGACTTTAGATGGCGATCCAACACTTGAGCAAGCGATTGAGACGCTAGGTAAAGAACTTGATCATATTGAATCGATTGATATGAATGTCTTAGGTCAAGAAGATAAATTTATCCGTTTGGTCGGACAGATCAAATCTGGCCGAGGACTGAGGCTACTGCAAGCGATAGATACCATCCATCCCGGGTGCGCATCTAAAATTTTGATTCATGCAGAAGAAACAAGTATGTCCAGCGTGGATCCCTCCGGTTTTTTTCTAAAACGTAATATAATTTTTGAGCGTTTACGCCTTTTATCCAGAGTCTTTTCTGCATATAGACTCAATATGGTTACTCGAGCTATCGAAGGAGAGGAATAGCATGAATAGTTTTACTCGGTACTCAATTGTAACGTTGTTATGTTCCTCATCTTTAGTCGCCAATGCAGAACAATCTAATAATCCTTTTGATGGAAATGAAAGTTTAAAAACGTTAACACAATACTTAGCCAACCTCGGAGGCTATTTGGGCTTTGATTTAACACAAACCAATCAAGCTAGCGTTTCACAGCAACTCATAGATGTCACCGGTATGCAATTAACACAAAACTATCTATTTACAACAATGTTGGGTGCAACACCGGTCAATGCCTTCAACAGCGTATTAGCCCAACTAGTACCCGCTGCAAACAACTACCAATTCATCAACAAACTAGCCAACAGTTCATTTTCAAACTACAGCAATCCAAATCAGCAACAAAACGGTCTCTCAGCCAACCCCCAGCTTGACCAAAAAAACTATCAAAATGATCCAGTAAACCAGGCAGTTTTGAATCTGTTAGGAACACCTGATTATTCTTACTGTATGAAAGATAAAACGGCTCAAACATGGGATAACAATTGCAGTCTACTGACTGGCCTTGCAATAACAACCAATACCATCGGTGTCCCCCCAAAACCATCAGATTTTTTTAATTACACCTCGACAAATAATTATCTGAGCCAACTCAATAGCAATACCTTACTTGGGCCAATGATCTATAGCAATATCCCTTCCAATGCTCAAACAGAATCGACATCAAGCTCTGCACCGTCTCCAAGTCTTAGCCAAATGCAGCAAGCCGATCAATTCATTCGTTATGCTACTGGTTCTGTAGTCCCTACGCCATTAGCCAAATGGAGCGACTACGATGCCATTTATACCATGGCTACAGCAAAAGCAAGCAAACCTGAAGATCTGGCCAAACAAAAGTCCGCACAATCAAGACTAATGAATTACCTAGCAAACTTACGTGTATTTGCTGCGCAAAAATCAGCAGCGATCAGCAATCTGTATTTTATAATGTCTAAACGTATGCCACAAAATCTGGGTAATGATACAAATAATGCCACTAGCCAGGCCATGAGCGAATACACCATGGCCAGTTGGCGATTGTTCAAACCACAAAATGGAGCAGCAACGCCACAGTGGATATCGCAATTGAATACCGCATCGCCAGCAACTGTGCAAAAAGAAATAGCAACTTTATTAGCAGAAATTAATTATCAAATGTACTTAAATCGACAGCAAGAAGAACGTATTTTATTAACAAACTCATTGTTATTATTACAAAATATGAATAACCTCAGACCGACTTTAGATAGGGAAAACAATAACCAATAACATCGACCGTTGTATCAAACAGAAAACTACTGAATAAGTTGCCCATGTGCAAGTAACGGAGGTGTGTTGATAACACACCTTTGAAGATAATAGAATCGACCTGCTTGATATGATTCATTTTTATTCGTCTTTCAAAATTCACAGCCTACTGCGTTCTATCCTCAATGCTCGCGACGGATCTCTGAATCACAAATCGCTTGAGTCTAATGATAGTTAAGATGACGGCAACGATCTTATATCAAAGTCTCGGACACAGAGATAATCGTGCATATGATCTACATAATCTTTGGCTAGTTCCTTTGGGGGTATGTATGGTATGTCTAAAACGAAGGCATCCTCATAATTATTTTCCCAGTGCGAAGTCCAATATTTGCTAGTTTTTAGACCAAATTTGCATGAGGAGGCTGTCATACAAAATTGTTTTGATAATTCTTTTAGTTCATCGGGAGCAGGAAGATATACTTCAGGGCCATCATCAAGATTAGAGGCAGAAGAAGATAGGCCTTGACATGCACATGCGGCAAATGTGGAAGGACATTTGGAGTTTATCTTTAGTATTGCATCTATGATTGCTTTGCTATTCTTACGACCATCAGCTTCATCTGTAGAAACCTTAAGTAAATAGGAAATCCATATTAATGGCGATTCCATGATATGAAACGCTTTGCCTTTGCCGTTGTTTTCATCATAAACTAACCCATATTTTTTATGGTCTGGAGAACCAAAATTTATTTTAGTAGCAATTTTAGTGGTCGGTTTATTGAGCGTATTTGAACCTTTAATAGCAATCGTACAGGGTTTATATGGTTTATCCGTAGTCAAAACTAAGCTACAGCTACCCTTGGGGCTAATTTCTTTACAATTAGAGTCATCAACACTAATGTAAGGACAGCCTGTTACTTTACCATCATCGCCAGTTTCAACAGTGACTCCCTTCGCGGTCACTACCTCGTCATCATTGGTAATGGTTAACTTTAATGGTGTTTGATTAATTTCGAGAATTCGTTCATCTTCTTTAGGACTGGTGATACTGATAGATGGTTGATCCGCTACAGTTACTTTGACATAAGCTAAGCTGTTAATAGTAATATAGGTATCAACTTCCTTTTCATTAGGCTTAGAACAGAAAACAATATTGCAGCTTTTGTCTGGCCATAAAGACTGATGAGACGTGCATAAATCATTATAGCCAGACGCAGCTGTTTCAAGATGACTATACTTGGGGATAGCTGGTATAAAATATGAGGAGATCGGTTGTTTTGAAGTATTTGTAATAGTAACTTTACCACAATCTCCCGTCGAAAATTTCAATACTTTCGGATTGATCGACCATTCAGAGGTCTTACTAGATGTAGATGTAATCGTCGTCTTTATTGGACTAATTGGATAAGTATTGTCGCCTTGAATGGTAACCGTTCCTACTACTTCGTTCGTTTCTAAAGGCTTTTTTGCTGTAAAGCCAATTCTGCAGGATTGATTGGCAGCTAAGGTATCACATTGAGATTTATCAATCTGAAGAACTGCTGTCAGAGCACCATCAAAAGAAGCCTTAATATTTTTTGCCTCAACCACAGACTGATTCGTAATAGTTAATTCGCCAAAGTAATCATCAGCAAACCCTAGTTCGATTGGCTCTACGCTGACCGTAGCAACAGGATGAACAGTTGCAACTATCTCCACACGATCACTGTTGTCCCCCTTAAATATAATAGGAATTGTAGTTTCCGTTTCAGGGTTTGAGTTCAAAGTAAAAGTAATATCACACGTTTGCTTAGGTGCTAATGTTTGACAAGCTGGTTTAGCGGTAATATATCCGCCACCTATAGTAACACCGATGTTGTTGACCGTAATGGATGATTGATTAGTTATCGATACTGTTTGAGTCTTATCTTTACTATTATTATCAATAAAGCTTAACTTGTCAGGTTTGGCGCTAATAATTGCATTTCCTTCCACAATAATCGTATAGCTGATGCTATTCGTCTCAACTCCATCAGTTGTTCCTGATATTCGAAGAATAGGATTAGGATATTTTGAGTCATTTTTCGCTGTTGGATTTAGTCCAGAAATATCGATATAACACACATCATCATTTTGGGGTAAAGGATTATCATCGGTAAGACAAGTGGAGCGAGGCTCAAATCCATCAGGCTCCGTAACAATCCTAACATAATCTAAATTATTGTCAATGACCGCCTTTATAGAAACAGCTGTGGAACCGATATTAGTAACGATAATCCTGGATGGTTCTTTGTCACCTTTGTTTAAGATTAACGGCGGACCATCGGCCTTAAACTCAAGAACCTTTGGTGGGTTAATAACCGAGATATTCACAGTCACAGGAGCGGTGTTGTCTCCTTTCACTGTAATTGTACCGGAACCGGAAGTTGGCTGGTCTGATGCCTTCAACGAAAACTGGCATGTATTGTTTCGTCCTAACGAGGTACAAGTATTACTATCCAGAGTAATTCCCTTGACGTTGCTTATATCGACCTTAATATTTTCGGCCGTTGAATCTGAGTCATTGCGAACTGTAATGCCACCCGTACCACCGGCTGTAAGTGTTAAACTTGCTGGCGTTACAATGATGGGTACCATCGGCTCCGGTTTAGGCTTAACTTCAATGTTAAAAGAAATTTTATTTGTATTCTCTCCCGCAATTTCAATCGAAGGGAGATGGGCAGTGGTTGTTTGATTGGCAGTCAGCTCAATAGAGCAAGTCTTGCCAGGCTCTAGGGATCTTTGACATCGATCAACAGTTACAGAAAAGTAGTTATTATTCTGCACAGTAACCTGGATGTTTTTTGCAACTGTGTTGCCGTTACCATCATTTTTAACAGTTATAGTAGCCTTATCACCACTGGTTAAACTGATCAATGAGCCATCTTGTTTGTCGGCAGTTGCTGTAATTGTAGTAGTGGTAGGAGCTGAACGTTTAAGTTGGAGAACATGGCTCCCGGTGGGTTGATAACATTGATTAGGATTAGCACTGCCATTAGCGTTGGCTTGACATAAGACCGGACCACCATGAATACCATTAACGGGCATTTTTTTTCCCGTAATAACCAAGCTCAAAATACAACTGCTCCCATACTGGCCTTTAGGCGCTAGCTGACATTCTTTCGGTTGCTCAATGCCTGGTATAGCTTGCATCACTAATTGTTTGGGTTTTGTCGATTGATTTTCAACCACGTAAGTGACGGTAACCGTATCATTTTCAGGTATTGGCTGAGATGGATAACTGCCCGGTGCAGGGACTATCGACCATAAAGGCTCACCAGCTTGAACAGTTGCGCTCGCCAACCAGAACCATAACAGAATGAAAGCCTTTACTAAACATAATATATCCTTTATTTTCATCTTAATAATCCCTGCATGTCCTAGCCTTTCCCTATAGCGGAGATCGAGGTCAGATCTTTCCCATTGACTTTTGTTGAATTGCCCTTAAGTAATATTTGTGTTCAAAAGTCAAAGGGAAAGACCCGACCCCCGCTGCGTGCGACCTAATTGTGTATGGTATCCAAAATGCTCTCAAATATCCAATATCAGCGATAGTATTTGTCAAGGGCGCACTACTATAATCTCAGGGGTGTCGCATTAAAATTTAATCAATCTAAGGATCATGTTTTTTTAAAAGATCAATTTTTGATTCGCCAAATAATACAAAATCTCGCCAGCTCTCAGCGCCACAAATACTGCCACACAAAACCACAAATAAAATCTCTATGAGTGGGTACAATTTTCTTCTGGAAATTCGTGGAGCGGGTCATTTAGAAAAATAAACATCAAATCCTATGTGTCTAATCTCATGCATCATGCCACCTCTTTAAAATTTGAGTGACATTTGATCTTATTTCTAACTATTCGTCAAATTAATCCGAGGGTTAATAACCCTATTGTTGGGCAAAGGCCAAACCTACAACAGATTGATTAAATTTTAATGCGACAGCCGTGACTATAACCTGTACGGTATGATTTACCATAAGACCCGAGAAAACTAAACCACTAACGGGTTAAAAAAAATAGCGCAAACAATCTATTCAAAGAAACGATTAGTTGCTGATGCGGCAGGAGGAAGAGGATAATAAACGCAACAACGATATTCCCCTGTTGATGCGTTTATCGATCATTTTAGCTTGACTGTTTCGCTTTTAATTTGCGAAGCAAAAACACCAACGCGATAACTATGGAAATTCCACCTATTGAGTATAAAGGTCTACTCACAAACCAGGCAATCGCTGTTAATGTAATCCAAACACTGAGGCCAGCAAAAAAAGCAAATAAGCCAGCACCAAAGCTCGCAACACTACCTAAGAAAGGTAAGATATCAGCCAAAATTACAATAGGATTCACTAATAAATAAAACCCTAGCATCAACAACGTTAACGAACCTAAACGCAATAACCAGGTATTCATCTCTGAATCAGCAATAGCATCGTGAATCATCACTTCAGGAGATTTTATTCCTGATGCTAGTAATAAGACTGGCTCACCAGCTGGTGGCAAATAAGCATCAACGGTATGCTCTACTTGTCGTCCAATGACACTGACATTCTGTGGATATACAGCACTAACAGTAATTCGCATATCACCCAAAACCGGCGTTTGAGAATTTTCACCAACATAAAGGGTATTACCAACGACTGTGACGGTCCCATCGACTGTTTCTTGGAGCTTATCAGCATTATCTTTGTTGAGTTTAATTGATTTACTCTCTTTAATGTCTTTAATTAAACTTTCTGGCAAATAAAACGCCCCTATGTTCACGGTCTCCGCATACTGCTTTTCAGATGTAATCGGCATACTGCTTGGATTTTTATGTCCTTCTGGATTTTTAAACTGACTACTATCTATAAGCTCTTCTGACCATACTTGTTCATAAGTATATTTTGTCGTTTTTTTCTCAGAACCGCCAACTTGTGATTCTTTTTTGGTTTCTTTATGCTCCTGCCATTGATACATTTCCACTAAACGATGAAGGCTAATTGCATTCAGCGAAAGATCGATATCTGAATCCTCAAGAGTATCGGGAGTTACGGCCATACCATTAAAGTACACCACCTTTCCATTGTTTTGATCACTGACAGGAGAGTTTGGTACACTCACTAAGTTTTTTTGGGTTTGCTCCAACGATAGTAACGTATGAATACTATTTTGCTCATTCCAGAATAAAAGAACAATTGCACCGATTAAAAAAGCCAATCCGACAAATAGGCCAACCATTGCATCTTTTAATCGACTAAACCATGAGGTGACACTAACTTCCTCAACCATAATGCGCTCTCCTTAATTGTTGATCACCAATGTTATTATAGTTAGTCTTAAGAATTTTGCTCAATCAAACTATTTTTGGTCAAAAACAAACCCTATCTTGCCATCAAGTTGCGTTGGTTTAGCCAACCTTCCGCAACTGAATTTTGAATGATGGGTTAAGGCTAGAAAATAATATCGTCAGAATATTATCCCTATCGCTAAAAGCTATCTATCGTGATTTCACTTGCGATAATACTTGCTCTAATTTAGCAATCACAGCATCAACAGTAATCAGTGCCATGGTATCAGTGCCATGGGCGTGCGTCCCCCATACATTATTTTCGGCAGTTTTACCTAGAATGGTCTCACGCGCTTGCGAATAGAAATCAACCGCCAAATGTCTATAAATATAAGGACCAGAAACGTCAGAACTAGTGACGGCATGCAAGGCAACAACCGGTGTTGATACAGCACTAGCCATATGAGCGGGCCCAGTATCAGGACATATCAATAAGTCGGCGCTATCAATCATGGCTAATAATTGTTTAGGACGAGTTTTCCCTACCAGATTGAGCACCTCAACCTCGTTGACAATATGGTTAGCCAACGATTTATCAAATTCTCCCGGGCCACCAACGAGGATCACTTGAGCTTGCCATCGCTGTTGTAAGTATCGGATAACAGCAATATATCGCTCGATTAGCCAACTTCTCTCCGGCTTGCTTGCAGCTGGATTGACAAGAATAATTGGTTTTTTACGGTCTAAGGGTAAATGTTGTTTTGCCCAATCATAATCATCATCAGATATAGGCAAATCCCATGAAATGACTCGATGATTAATACCTAATGTTTCCGCAAACTTCATGAATCCATCTAAGGTATGATCATTTCCCGGAGGAATGGTTTCTTTTACAAACCAACCATGCCCATCCTTAGCACGTAAACGGTCATAGCCAATCTTACGTTTGGCACGAATCAATGGGTACAATAGGTTAGCTCGAAAACTTGCTTGCGTAGCCAATAAAACGTCAAAATGTCTAGAGCTCATTGTTCTAGCGAAATGCCAATAATCCGCTAAACCACTTGGCTTATCAATCAATATAAACTCTATGTCAGACATACCCTCCACCAAGGCGTAAGCTGGCTGGGCAATAATCCACGTTAGACGTGCTTGCGGATAATTAGCTTGCAAGGTTCTAATTAAAGGAACCAGCATTAATACATCACCTAATGCTGATAACCTAACAATGCATATTGATTTAATCATTTTGTAATATAAAGTGCGATCCACAGTAAGGACAAGTCGCTTTACCACTCGTTTCTATGGGTAAATAGACCTTCGGATGAGCATTCCATAACGCCATGCTATCGGTAGGACAGCTCAAAGGCAGTTGATGATAATGAACCTGATAACTTTTTTCGGCACATGCCGGCTGGCTTTGAAATTCTGACACGCTACTATCCTCCCATAAATATAATCACATCTATTCGTTAATATACTCAGTTACTCATGAGTTTGCAGATAAACTAGGCTGAATTATCTACGATTTTCTTCACTATATCCATGAGGTTATCACTAACAGATGGATTTTTTGGATCAAGAATTACCGCATTTGGCCAACGTCGTAACCAAGTAATCTGACGCTTAGCTAATTGTCTAGTAGCTGCAATCGCCTTAGCGCACATCGTATTATAATCATAACAATTATTTAAATACTCAAGTACTTGGCGATAACCAACGGTGCGCATTGATAAGCTAGTGCCGTTTAACTGCCATTGCTCGACAAGTTGCTCAACCTCTCCTAAAAAACCTTGCTCTAACATTTGCTGAAAACGCAATTCTATACGTTGATGCAACCATACTCGGTCATTGGGCATTAATATAATGTTAATATACGAAGCAGTATTTAAAGCTACAGGTGAAGTCAAACATTGTGACAAGGGCTTTCCACTTAAATGAAATACTTCTAGCGCCCGTTGAATACGTTGCTTATCATGCGGATGAATACGTGCAGCGGCGATAGGATCAACCCGCGCTAACTCCTGATGCATAAACTCCCAACCATATTGTTGGGCGCTATGCAATAATTCGCTACGTAGTTGCTCATTAGCACTGGGTAATGATGATAATCCATGTTGCAATGCTCGAAAATACATCATAGTTCCGCCAACTAATAAAGGGTAGTTCCCTCGTTCAGTGATAGATTGGCAATGAGTGCTTACATCGCTACAAAAATGAGCAGCAGAATAATTTTGGTTAGGATCGCGAATGTCTATTAGATGATGAGGGGCTGTCTTCAAAATCAATTTGTCAGGTTTTGCTGTACCAATATTCATCTCTCGATAAACCATTGCAGAATCAACACTAACAATCTCCAGTGGAAAATGTTGCACCAAACCACAGGCAAGCGATGTTTTTCCAGAAGCAGTTGGCCCCATTAAACAGATGATTGGTTTAGGCATCGAATAATAACCTGCAGTTAGTAATCGTTAGCGAAACACACCACCGCTTTTCAATACCCTTATCGATTATCTCATGCTGGATATATTGTTGGATGGCCCCTCGCTCATCGACTGTTAAATTATTTGCATCTACCGCTAAACTAGCGCAGAGCAGAACTAATAAATCGGAGAGCGAGTTTTGCCTTTTTTGCAACAATGCGTCAAAAAATAAACTGATATCCAAATAAGGTAAGTCAACGGGTACTGAGCGCACGACTAAAACGTCTTCGCTAAGAAAAGCAAAGTCAATGCCTAATTGATTGAGTGACTCCTGGTGCTGCTCTAATAAAGCATGACTTGACCGATCAATAACCTGCCTAACAGGCACTAATAATGATCGACTAGCTAGAGGAAACACCGCGCTAGACAATGCTTGCTCAGCCATATCCTGCTGAAGTCGAGCTATATCAACCATAAAACGTTGTCCATGCAATGAAATTAAAGCAAAATGAGGATTAAGGCTTAACCATCGCTGTTCTGAACTATAGGCATTTTTGTCTATAGGATTAAATATGCTCTTAGGAGCTTCATTCACATAATATTTATCCTGGCCATGAGGCGCTATAGGCATTATCGGTGCGGCCTGCTCCTGTCCAAGAGATTGAATAATTTCAGTTACCATTAAATCATGAATTAACCTCGGCTGCTGAAAACGTACCTCATGCTTCGTTGGATGGACGTTCACATCAACCTGTTCGCTAGGCAATGTAATATATAATAAACAAGCAGGGAATCGGCCTGGGTATAAAAATCCCTCATAAGCCTGCTTAATAGCATGATTAAGTAATTTATCTTTGACCATTCGCCGATTAATATAGAGCCATTGCTTATCGTTTTGGCTACGTTGATAGTTTAAACCACTGATCCATCCATGGATACGAATGCCAGCACACTCAGTATCTAGATAAAGCGCCTGCTCAATAAATGATTTCCCCAATAGTTTGCTGATACGAGTCAATTTACTTTTTTCACAATCAACTGGCTTTAAGGTTAAATATAGCTTGTTATTATGTTTTACAGTCAATCCGATATGAGGTGCACTGAGTGCAAAACGCCTAACTACCTGTTCAATAGCACGAAACTCTTGCTGCTCACTCTTTAGGAATTTCTTCCGAACAGGAGCATTAAAGAATAGGTCCTTTACTTCAATTGTGGTACCTATATTATGGGCACAAGGCGAAATCGTTACTTCGCCATTATTACTTTCAATCTTCATAGCATGGGGTTGGTCGGCAGGCCTTGAACTTAGCGATAAACGCGCAACAGAAGCGATACTCGCTAGCGCCTCTCCACGAAAGCCCATACTATTAATAGCATATAAATCATCTAGCTGTTGAATTTTACTAGTAGCATGAGCAGCTAATGCTAATCGCAAATCATCAGCAATAATACCGCAACCATTATCACTGATTCGAATCAAATTGATGCCGCCGTAGTCTATATCGATATGAATACTAGTAGCCATTGCATCGAACGAGTTTTCTAACAATTCCTTAATAACTGAGGCTGGCCGCTCAATGACTTCTCCAGCAGCAATTTGATTGGCAACTAACGACGATAATTGATGAATTCTTATTGTCATGATTCAGGTATATGTAATGTTTGTCCAATTTTCACTGACTCATTCGATAATTGATTGAGCTTTTTTAATTGAGCCAATGTAACATGGTATCGAGCTGCAATCAGGCTTAACGATTGACCTCTAGTCACCACATGTATTTTGGATGTGGATGATGGCTGCAGATTTATTGCCTGCGCAGGATGATCACCAAAGTAACGCTGAAGACCTTTAACAATAGCTTGTGCCATTTTCATTTGGTAAGAAGGATCGATCAGGTTTTTTTCTTCATGAGGATTCGAAATAAAACCAGTTTCTATCAGAATGGACGGAATATCTGGAGATTTTAATACCACAAAACGCGCTTGTTCAACCTTAGCATTATGAAGCTTGGTCATATTATCCAAATACTCTAGAACTCTCGATCCCATTTGCAAACTAGCATTGATAGTTGCCGTTTGAGATAAATCAAGCAATACGGTTCTAATCACACCGTTTTGATCATCTAAACCAGCAAGATTGACGCCACCCAATTCAGAGTTATTTTCTTTTTCAGCAAGCCAATGTGCCGCCTCACTTGTTGCACCACGAGGTGATAAAGCGAATACAGACGCACCACTAGAATGCTCATTAATAAACGCATCAGCATGAATGGAAATAAAAATATCAGCACTATGTTTACGGGCAATCCTCAGGCGCTCTCTTAATCCAACGTAATAATCACCTTTTCGAGTTAACACAGCGCGCATACCAGGCTGACGCTCAATTAACTGCTTTAATTTTAAAGCAATCGCAAGGGTAATATTCTTCTCAACATTTCGATTAGCACCAATAGCACCGGGATCTTTACCACCGTGCCCTGGATCTAAAACAATAACAATATTTCGATTTCTATTGAGAAAACGCTGTACGGTAGTTTGTGTTGTCGAACTGGGTTGATGTAACCCTTGAGTCATAGATTTCTTCGGATTAGTAGTCGGCTTAGATGTTATTTCGTTAACTGGTGTTAGTGTTTTTTCAGCCGTAAACTCTATATACAACCCACTCGCAGATGGGGTCGTATTGAAAAGAACAGGTTGATTCATGTCAAAAACTAAGCGCAAATTGTTGGGCGTTGGATACCCACTACGAATATGAGCAATGAATCCCCCATCGAGTGGTATGGCATTATTTTTCATACGGTACGTTGTATTGGGAAAATCAACAACAATACGCTCAGGCTTGATCAATCGAAATAATTTAGGAGTACACGGATCGCTACACGATAAAATCACCAGCGTTTTTCCTGGCTCATTACGGACTTGTATCGATTGTAAAGTTACTGCGTGCGCAAAAGAACATAGGATGAAGAAGCCACAGAGAAAAAAACCGTTAGCTATCCTACATAATATATTCATTTTTCACCTGTAAGGTATGACAAAATTTTAGCACCTCCAGAACTCAATGCTTTTGCGTGCAATTCGCGTCCATCACCTTTAATTATCAAATTAAAAGCAAGATCGATCTTATCAAAATAATCATTCGCTCGTTCTGGCCACTCAATACAACAAATTGCATGAGGGGTAAAGTAATCGCGGAAACCCAGATAGTCTAGCTCGCTTGCATCATGAATTCGATAAAGATCAAAATGATGCAGCTGACCTATCGGTAGTGAATAACTTTCCACTAATGAAAAAGTAGGGCTTTTTATTGTTACAACGACCCCCATAGCCTTTAGCATGGCGCGAATAAATGTAGTTTTACCGGCTCCAATCTCTCCAGAAAAGACTACAATCAAAGGAGCACTCATACTATTAGCCAACTGTGCAGCAAGTGTTTCAGTTGCTGCTACATCGACTAATTCTAACACCGCATTCATATATCTATTCAAAGCCTCGTTTTATAATACCTGCATCGACTTCATTATTATCGTGTATAATTTTAGAGTTGGTCTACAAATTAGCACCTACCAACAGAAAAAATGATGAACTCATTACTGTCACAAGACTATATTAAAGAACATCGACCTCAATTTTATTCTCTAACTGGCAAGCTGTTCTATAGCCCTGATAGTCCACAAGGATTACTTCACTAATTTCAATGAGGGTTTTCCTCGTCCGTTTTGTTTCTCGGTATTCGATGGTGACGGCGGCAAATCATTTTCATCGATAGCAAATTCAATACCTTCACCATTTTCCTTGGCATATAACGCAAGCACAGCATGCATACCAACTAAAATCTGTGTAGCAACACCTGAGAAACGGGCAGTAAATAAAATTTTATCGTTTTCTAAATGCAACCCCCGCGTAGCGTTTGGTGAAATATTAAGAACAATACGTCCTGAATTTATATATTCTTCAGGAACGCTAACCCCTGCCACTTCAGCATTAACCAGTAAGTACGGCGTCAGATTATTATCAACAATCCAATCATAATAAGCCCTTATTAAATAAGGTTTTTTTGAAGTCATATTTGTCATTATGCCACCCTTAATTGTCTCTCAACATCAGATAAACTCGCTTGGAATGACTCACGTTTGAATAGCTTTTGCATGTAAGAGTTGAGTCCTTTACAATGCTCCGGTATATCAATACCTAAACGTGGCAAGCGCCATAATAATGGGGCAAGCGCACAATCTAATAAAGAAAACTCATCACTAAGAAAATACGGCTTGTCAGCAAAGATGGGTTCTAAAGCGGTCAAACTTTCAAGCAAAGATGCACGCGCACTCTCGATATGATGCCCCGCATTGATTAATGCTAGTAACGAGTACCAATCTTGATCAATTCTATGCATCATTTTACGGGTTTCAGCCCGAGCAACCGGATAAACAGGTAACAACGGTGGATGAGGAAAACGTTCGTCTAAATATTCCATGATAATACGCGATTCATATAATACTAAATCTCGATCAATTAATGTTGGAACAGTACCATAAGGATTTAAAGCCAATAGTTCTTTCGGACAATCACCTTGCTTTGCGATCAATATGTCGACATTAACGCCTTTTTCAGCTAAAACAATACGTACTTGATGACTATACACATCATCACTATCAGAGTACAAAGACATAATGGTGCGCTTTGCAATAATAGCCATTAACAACTCCTTATTCGTTAAAACAGTTTTTTGTGTCAAAGGTTAATATTTTACCATATGTTAACCGATTATACCGAAATAGAATAAAATTAAATTATTATGATTATATATCAACCAATATCACGCCAATAGTCCTGCTTGAGCTTATACGTGACCCAGACCAAAATAGTCAAAAAAATGAGTACAGTCATAGCAATCTGTTGGCGAACAAAGCGCGCTGGCTCAGCAACATACACTAAAAATGTGATCAAGTCTCGCACAACACTATCAAATTCTTTTTCGCTCAACTCTCCTGATTCTAAGGTCATCAAACCATTGTGTTCATCCAGATGATGGGTATTGATCACCTGCCCCTGTAATGGTGCTAAGACATTAGGCATTGCCACATTAACCAGCAATAAATTATTGCTACCAAAAGGTCGCTTACGATCGATATAAAAACTTTTTAAGTAGGTATATAACCAAGAGGGTCCCCGCTGCCTTGCCGATAATGATAAGTCTGGTGGCGAAGCTCCAAACCATCTGCTAGCTTCATCAGCCAAAACGCTTGTTTCGATAGAATTATTCCGTTGCTCTGGAGTCAACATGATTTTATCAATCAATGAAGGTGAATGGTTACCTTGTGTTATAAATCCTAAATCAGTCAACATACGATTGTATCGAAGATAATGCAAAGAATGGCAGCCCGAACAATAGTTCATAAATAAAATAGCACCACGTTGCAATTGGTCTCGATTATTTAGATCAATTGCAATCGGTAATAACCTGAATTCGGTTGCATTTAATGCATGAGCTAACAAAAATAAAAAAAAATAGAGCCATACCTTCATCATGTTCGGATTCTTGTAGGTGGAAGCCGAGTACGTTCATAACGGCTATATACGGGCATGAGTAAAAAAAAGAGAAAATAACTCATAGTGAAAATTCTAGTTAAAATTTTAGTAAAATTAGTCAGAGGCAAACCACCGAGCAAGCCTAAACCAAGATAACTTAATCCAAATAACCATATGGCATAACGAGAAAAAAAGCCTTTATAACGGATAGATCGGACTGGGCTACGATCTATCCAAGGCAAGAATATGACTATAATAACGGCCATACCCATGAGAAAAATACCGGATAATTTATGAGGGACCGTCCGTAATATAGAGTAAAATGGTGCCATATACCAAACTGGAACAATATGTTCTGGCGTGATTAGTTGGTCAGCTTGAACAAAATTATTCTGTTCTAAAAAATAACCACCCATATCGGGAACATATAAAACCACCGCAAAAAAGACCCACAAAAAGATCGCCACTGAAAAAAAATCTTTTACTGTATAATAAGGATGAAACGGTATTCCATCCAATGGTCGACCAAAATCATCAAGATTATTTTTAATATCTATACCATCAGGATTGTTAGAGCCAACTTGATGCAACGCCACCACGTGCAAAAATATCAAGAATATGAGCAACAGAGGCACGGCAATCACATGAAGCGCAAAAAAGCGCTGTAAGGTAGGATTCCCAACTGAGTAATCTCCTCTTAGCCAAGTAACCAGGGTATCACCAACCCAAGGAATAGAGCCCAGCATCGACGTTATGACTTCAGCGCCCCAATAAGACATTTGCCCCCAAGGCAATAAATAACCGAAAAAAGCCTCAGCAAGCAATAAAATAAATAGGCCAACACCGATTAGCCAAACCAATTCTCGTGGTTTTTGGTATGAGCCATACACGATACCACGAAACATATGCAGATAAATAACCAAGAATAATGCCGATGCCCCCGTAGAATGCATGTAACGAAAGAGCCATCCCCAATTGACATCACGCATGATATATTCAATTGAATCAAAGGCCTCCGTGACAGTTGGTGTATAAAACATCGTTAACCAGATACCAGTTAATAATTGATTGGCTATAATAACTAAGGCTAATACACCGAATACATAATAGGTATTTAAATTTTTGGGAACATAGTACTCGCTAGCATATTTTTTCCAAGTTGTCACGAGTGGGAAACGTTTATCTATCCATTGCAATAACTTGCACATGATCAAACCCTTATTATCAGTCTTCACCAATGACAACCATATGATCGCCAACAAAATGGTGGGCAGGAACTTGCAGGTTAATCGGTGCAGGGACACCCTTAAATACACGACCAGCAAGATCAAATGTTGAGCCATGACAAGGACAATAAAATCCGCCAAGCCAGTCTGGCCCTAGTTCTTCATCCGCCAGTTTAAGCTTAGGGGAACATCCCAAATGGGTGCATACACCAATCAAGACTAGATATTCTGGTTTTATTGAACGAAATATATTTTGTGCATAAGGTGGTTGTTGTTCAACAACGGAGTCCGGATCCCTTAATAACGAACTATCGTGACGTAGCTGACTGAGCATTTCTTTGGTTCTATGCACAATCCATACTGGTTTCCCACGCCATTGCACTGTTAGCATCTGCCCAGGCGCAATCGTACTCAAATCAACGGCAATAGGAGCCCCCTGAGCTTTGGTTTTGGCACTTGGCATGAGCGATCGAATAAAAGGGCTCAACAAACCAATGACACCAATACTGGCTAAAATGCTACTGATAGTCACTAAAAAATTGCGTCGTTGCCGATCAATAGTATCATCGTTGACGATACCCATATTAGAAGAGTTTGTTTGCTTACTCATGATGACCCGCTGGTTGGCTCCGTCATTGACCGCTATAAAATTCCTTTCATTTGCGTACTTAAGGTACATAATATGTCAATTGTATCTTCAGTAGTCAACGGCTTGTTCAAATATCCGACCATACCAACCGTCATGGCCCTATGTCTGAAATCAGGTTCATTGGATGCAGTAACTGCAATCACCGGGGTTTGTTGATTTAATAGCGATTTCTGCTTGATCATCGTTGTTACTTCAAAACCATCAACGCCGTCGCCTAGACCTATATCCATTAAAATCAGATCATAAGCCGTCGAGGATGCTTGCTGCATGGCAGCAAAACCATCAGACGCCACGTCAACCATACATCCTTGATTTAATAACTGAGTTTTCAAGGCAAGTTGGGCAATAATTGAATCATCAACAATCAGAATATGATAGACCTTCATCTCTTCTATCTCCTTGAATATACAATACACAACCAGCCTATCCAAATCGCTAAGAACGCTGATAAACAGCAAGACTACTCTAAAGAATGATAGTTAAGCACTTACAGGCGCCGCCTGATTTGATGTATTCGCTCATGTCACACTCGTGAACAGTAAAACCATGCTCTCGCAGCAAGCGACAGGTTTCAGGACAACCCGAAGGAAGCACAACATGTTGATTGATTACAACGGCATTACAAGCAAAGCGTCTTGCCTCTTCTGCAGGAACTGCAATGAGTTGCCCCATTTTATGCATGCTTTTTTGAGACTCAGGACTGAATGCGTCAGGAAACCACAGTGCCAAGGAAGCATTTAAAGGCACAAAGCAAGTATCCAAATGATAAAAATAAGGATCAACTAGTTCACAGAATACCAACTTGAATTGCTTAAAATACGGGTGGTCATAAGCCATCCTATCGCTGCGGAAACCATAACCAACCGCTAGATGCTCGCCAAAAAATAGCGCATCGCCCGCACCTTCAAATGCCAGTTGATTAGGATTATTGCTAGCAGGGTTCATAATTTCATACCCTTGTTTAGCAAACCATGCTTCAAAATATTTACTTTCAGGTTGTCTTTCTACACTTTTAAACACACTAATCCATGCTTCGTTTTGATGCACAAGAGCAGCATTAGCAGTAAAAACCATGTCAGGCAAGCCATCAACTGGCTCGATTAATTTAATAGAAACACCGATATCCAATAACGTTTGATAAAGAACATCCCACTGTGATTGCGCTAATTGTTGAGTAACGGGTTTCTCAACGCTCATCCATGGATTAATTTCGTAAAAAATACCATAAAAATTGGGTTTAGACATTAAAATATTCAAAGCATTTCCTTAGACAAGTAGTTAAAATTAAATCCTATTAAATTAGCCAATTTCAAGGGAGGTTAAGCCATAACATTTATGTTCATCGATAGGCCTTGCGTTTCCTCTGTACATTCGAAAAGTATCAAAAGTTTTTTGTAAACCAAAGCGCTGAGCTAGTGTTGCTGCGCTTGGATTAGCTGCAGAGGTATCAATATGGACAAGCCCTGGATCAGCAACAGTTGCACATAGTCCCTTATATAGCTGCTCAGCAATGAGATGATTATCAGCATATAATGGTGCAATTTTATGACCATTGGATGTTTTGCTAATGACGCCATAACCACATATTTTACCCTGATTCGTGGCAATTAATACATTTGATTCTGGCATTGCTAACCACTTGGTTAAAAAAGAAACACGTGGAACTGGAAATACATTGATATCATAATCAATAATTGCAGATATAGACGTTGGTTTCGATATCACAATAGATTTATCTTGATTTATCATCGCACGTTTCGAGAAAAAGAGATTGCCCTGCCAACGAGTATTAGTATTGGCAATAACAAAACCTTCTTTTTTATATTGTTGGACTTGCTCAGCAACCCCATTAAGACCAATCGCAGAACAACCATTTAAATAATTCAATCCGTTATCCCACAAAAACTTACCATAACCTTGGCCACGGTGCTGCGGATCGACAATGTAAAGACCTAAAAAAGCAAACTCCGATGAATAACGGACGCTAGCTAATGACGCCACTGGTTTATGATTAACTTCCAGTAAATGATATCCGCTCGGATCGGCTGCGAAGAAGGAACTCGACTCATGTAACCCGGGATTCCACCCTTCTCTAATTGCCCAATTAGTTAACAAAACCATATCATTATTATCCATTTTTCGAATAGTAATTGTATTCGGGGCTGTAATTTTGGAAAAAAATCGAGTACCATTGGTGCCGATATGGCGAACTGATTGATTAATGAGATAATGGCGCGTAAAGGAAGACATTACTCCAGAAGACAAGCTAAACAAACTATTTAGTGAGTTTAAGTGAGTCAGACGATAGCCATACATAATATGCAGCTCCAAAATAAATACGAATTTAGATACAGAATTCAATAGGCCAACCACATGAACAAGATGAGGATATAAAACCGTGGAAACTCTTTTACACCCTTCTTTAGCAGTACAAGCCATTCATCAACTCATTGAACATCAAGCACGCCAAAACCCTGACTTAGTAGCTGTAGAAATGAACGGCGTTACCCTAACATATAAAGATCTGAATGTACAGTCTAACAAATTGGCACATTTTTTAGTCAGCAAGGGGGTCACAGAAGAGACTATTGTTGGCATATCAGTTAAACGTTCAATCAATATGTTCATTGCTATTTTAGCGATTTGGAAGGCTGGTGGCGCTTATTTGCCGATAGATCCCGATTATCCGACTCATCGTATCGAATACATTTTTGCAGATTCATCGTTACAACTGCTACTGACCGAAGAACCGCTTTTAACCCATTTGCCCCCACTTGATATTGAAACAATCTGCTTGGACAACAATAACCAAGATTTGGCATCCTGCCCTACAACAAATTTGCCTTGTTCTTTAAGCAAAGAAAATTTAGCATATTTATTATACACATCTGGCACAACAGGAAACCCCAAGGGGGTCATGGTGACCCATGGCAATCTTATTGCAACCTATTTAAGTTGGAAAGAGATTTATAAGCTCTCGTCGAATGATTGTCATCTACAAATGGCCAGCTTCTCGTTCGACGTTTTTGCTGGTGATTTAATGCGCGCGCTCTGTTCAGGAGCAAAATTGGTTGTATGTCCGAAAAATGATTTACTCCGCGCTGACAAGCTTTATGCCTTAATCGAGAAACACTCCATTAATTGTGCTGAATTTGTCCCCACCATTTTAAGACGCTTGGTTGATTATGTAAAAAAACAACATAAACGCTTTGATTTTATGCGCCTTTTAGTATGCGGATCCGACAGCTGGACTCTCAATGAATATTATAATCTCAAACAATTTTGCGGGCCTCATACCCGAGTCATTAATTCTTATGGCCTCACTGAGACAACTATCGATAGCACTTGGTACGAGGCTGAAATAGATCCATCGATCATCAATACTAATCAGTACGTACCGATTGGTAAGCCATTCCCTCATACCACCATGTTTTTGTTAGACCATGATTTAAATATTGTGGCTAATGATCACATTGGTGAGATCTATATTGGTGGAGAAGGCGTTACCAGAGGATATTTCAATAAGCCAGAATTAAACAAAGAACGGTTTGTAATTCATAAGTTTGCTAACACCACATCCCCAGTAAAACTCTATCGAACAGGCGATAAAGGCCGCCTTTTGCGGGATGGAAATATTCAGTTTTTAGGACGAGGCGATAATCAAATTAAACTTCGTGGCATTCGTGTTGAACTGAGTGAAATAGAATGTACCATCAACAACTTTCCTACCGTCAAAGAAAGTGTGGTTATTCTGAATGAGCAAGATCCAACGCACCCTCGTTTAGTGGCTTACATTATTATCGAAGAAGGAACAAAAGAAAGACTCTCTGATTTGCGTCATTTTTTAATAGAAAATTTACCGAATTATTTAATCCCCGCCATCTTTATTCCTCTTGATAGCTTACCATTGACTCCAAATAAAAAAGTTGACAGAGAAAACTTAAAACATAGGACAGTTGTTTTCCACAGCTAATTGATAGACCCAGACAAGGATGCATTGAATAATGGCAAGAAAAAATAAAAAAAAGGTGAAACACTCGATCGATTTCGACGCGATCACACAATCATTAGCAAACCTCAATACGCTAGTGACCGGTCAAATTCAAGATGATAGCTTAACAGCAGAAGAACATGCGCAAGAAATATGCGGTTTTTATCAATCCATATTAGCCAATATGCCCAATAACGTTTATTGGCTCGATCGCAATTGCGTATTGCGAGGCGGAAATAACAATTTGGCAAGATTGTTTGGCTTAAAATCAGCCGCAGAACTACATGGATTAACCTACGACCAAATGATTAAATTAGCCAATTGGACCGAAGGACAAGGTCAATCGTTCAAAGAAGCAGAAATACAAACCATGAATACTGGCACACCCCGTTTAAATATTGAAGAACCGGTCGTATTCGTAGATGGTAATCCTCGATATTATTTATCCAATAAAGTGCCTCTTTATAATAAAAAAAATGAAATTATTGGAGTCTTAGGTATATCCACTGACATCACCGATCTCAAAGCAGCAAAGGATAAAGCCGAAGTGGCCAATCTTGCCAAAACTGAATTCATTGCTAATATGAGCCATGACATCAGAACGCCATTAAGCGGGGTTGTAGGGATGTCACAGCTACTGATGGATATACTACAGAATCCGGAACAAAAACAATATGCCGAATGGGTGCATGATAGTGGCAATCAATTATTAGGTTTACTGAACAGTATCTTAGAAACTATTTCAGCCGAGCATATCAGTGAAAATGATTTACGTCTTGAAGCTTTTGAGCTACGTAAATGCATTGATGATATTATCAAGTTAGAGCGCCCAACAACCAGTTTAAAAGGTTTGGAGTTATTTGTTGATATTGATGAATCCATACCCCAATATATTAAAAGCGACAGCACCAAATTACATCGAATTCTTTTAAATCTTTTAGGTAACGCGATTAAGTTCACAGAAAAGGGACATATCAAGCTTGAAGTAAAGTTGGTAAAGTTAGAAAATAATCAGGCAACATTAGCATTTTTCTTAAATGATACGGGCATTGGCATTGCTCCCGATCAACAACCTAAAGTCTTCGATCGTTTTCATAGAGCAACTCCATCCTATAAAGGTCTTTACGCCGGCCATGGCGTAGGGTTACATATCGCCCAATCTTACGCAAAACTCTTGGGTGGTGTCATCAAGTTAAATAGCGAATTGGGTAAAGGAACAACATTTTATTTCCAACTGACGTTTGAAACACCAGACCTAAGAGCACAACAGTCACCAAAGGCGGCAAATCGCCAGGAATTAACTGACAATAATAAAATTGTAAAATTGCCACTCTTATATAGCAACCCAAATAATTACAAACAACCACCAAAAACAGATCAAAGCCCCAATATCCTACTGATTGAAGACAATCCTATTGCGCGTCGTGTAGCAAGAGCGATTGCCACTAATGCTGGCTGTCAAGTACAAACCGCACAAGATGGCGAACAGGGCCTTGAGCTTGCCAAGGCGACTGATTTTGACTTAATTATTACTGATATTGGTCTTCCAGGAATTTCAGGGCATGTGCTCACTCGGGCGATCCGCGCCTGGGAAACAGCCAATCAAAAATCACCAGTAGCTATCGTTGGTCTTACTGCGCATGCCAAGCTAAAAGCCGAGAGCGAATGTTTAGCTTCAGGCATGAGTGGCCTGTTTACTAAACCATTAACACCCTTAATGATGCAAGATATCTTGGTTAAATATAGTTCCTGGCAAAAATATAATCGTCCGAAGCTACCCTTGATTACAGAACAACATAAGTATTGGGGCAATGATTTACCCGAAACCGAGCGAGAATTATTTAATTTGGAAGGTTATCCTCTATTGGATATCAATGCCGCCATCAATAGCATTGGTGATGAAAAAATAATGAAAGAAATCCTACAATTAATGATCTCTGAAGAAATACAAAAAGATATCTGTCATATGCAAACAGCACATGACCAGAACGATTGGAATACCATTGAAAGATTAGCCCATAAAATCAAGGGTGGAGCGGTTTATATTGGCACCACCAAACTAAAGTATGCCTGTCAATACCTGGAGCGCTACCTAAAAGCTGGACATGAAAAACTACTGGAACAACTCTATCAACAGCTGGTTGGTGTAGTAACCGATACTAAACATCATATAAGACAATGGCTAGCTGGCAACTAAATGTCTCATCCGTTGCGATTTATTCACAGTAAAAATTACTGTGCAACCTATATAACAAGGTTGTCACAAAGCAATAACCTTAATTGAATGAGTGAGCCCCTCTAAGTTCACTCATGCTGCACAGGGATGGTCCTGCACAGCCCGCAACCATTGAATGATACAATAAACCTAGGTCGTGTTGACCTGAGCCCGTTATTGATCCCGTCACTCTTTGTCTCAACCACCATGCGAAGATTAGGCTTGTCATCTATTTGATGTTGTAGCATGATCTCCTTCAGTTTAGACCGCAGCTCATCGCTGAGCATCAGTCTAGCCATTGCGAACTCGTTTTATACTTGATATTAGAATCGTTATATGATGAGTTTGCTATTATTCATCAACTGATTAGGGCAATGAATCAGGCTCATCTTTAACTTAGCCATTTCCTGGATGCCGCGAACAAATCGCGACTCGTAGGCGGGAGAATGAATTGTCAGCACGCCCTAAATAACCCGATAAAAAAATTATGGTCACCACGAATAACAATTTTGATGTCATTATTATTGGAGGCGGCGCGGCAGGCCTGATGTGCGCGATTTCAGCAGGAAAACGAAAACGTCGCGTTCTTATACTAGATTCAGCAAATAAAGTTGGCAGAAAAATATTAATGTCTGGAGGTGGACGCTGTAATTTTACCAATTACTATATCAATTCAGACAACTATATCTCCCATAACAAACATTTCTGCAAATCAGCATTATCTCGATTTACCCAATGGGACTTTATTGAACTAGTGAATAAACACAAGATTCCTTTTCATGAAAAAACGCTAGGACAACTATTCTGTAATAATAAATCGAAAGATATCGTTGATATGCTTATCGCTGAGAGTCATTCACCTAGAACGACTCTCAACTTAAATATGGATATCATTCAAATAACACAAACATCAGCAGCTAATTTTATTATCAATACGAATAAAGGGGCATATACTTGCGAATCCCTAGTAATTGCTAGTGGTGGATTATCGATTCCGAGCATGGGCTCAAGCCCGTTTGCCTATAAGATCGCAGAACAATTTGGCATCAATGTATGGCCTACGCGGGCAGGTTTAGTACCATTCACATTAAATGATCAATTTAAAGCAATGCTCAGTCCCCTATCCGGCATTGGTATCGCGAGCTTAGTATCAACCGAACAGATCGCATTCCGTGACTATTTATTATTTACCCACCGCGGCTTGAGTGGGCCAGCAATCTTACAAATATCCTCCTACTGGCAACAGAATCAGCGCATAAACATCAATCTTTTGCCTGATATTAATTTATTAGATCTACTAAAAAATGCACGTACAGAGCAACCACAAAAACAAGTTAACTCCATATTAGGAACTTATTTACCACGACGAATCATAGATACATTGATTGATCACGAAGTCGCTATCACCAAGCTTGCAGCCCTATCGAATGATCAGCTAGATAGGATTGTGCAGCAAATACATAACTGGTCAATTAAACCTAATGGCACTGAAGGCTATCGCACTGCAGAAGTTACACTGGGAGGAATTGATTGTGATGAATTATCGTCTAAAACAATGGCAACGACTAAAATTCCTAATCTTTTTTTTATAGGTGAAGCAGTTGATGTAACTGGATGGCTTGGTGGTTATAATTTCCAATGGGCATGGTCTTCAGGCTGGGCTGCCGGACAATTTGCTTAGCGGTGTGGTTAATAAAGATCCTTTCAGCCCCAAAGGGGATAGATGCTGAAAAAAGTTACTGCAAACGATAGGATCTAATATAAAATCCATAGAATATATTCAGCATTCTGTACTTGAGCGAGAACCAAGCACAAAATAAAACCAGGCTGTCTTAATAACAAATTGTACGTCAAGTCAATATTAGCTTATAACTTTTACCAATCGAAAGGATAACACGATGACTTTCTCCGTTAAGGACCTCGAATCTATTTTTGTTGAATTAAACGAAATGTCTAAAGAAGACGAAACTCCACTAGCAGAATTATTAGACGCTAGATATATTGATACATTTGAAAATAATTCTTTCATTCATCAGATATTCGATCGCTATATCAAGAAGACGACGACCGAGCAAGAAAAAGAACAATTGCTAACGTTATTACAAACGGTTATTGACAACGGTGCCAATGTCAATAGGCCTGATCGCGATAAGAAGACCTTGTACTATAAAGCGATTAAGCACAACGAATGGACATTAGTCGACTATCTGGAAACGACAGAAAAAATTGAATACAACAAAAGCGAAGGTCAAACACTTTTTTGGGACGCCGTTAATAATAAGGATAACAAAATAATTAACCATTTGATAAAAAAGAAACATGATTCTGGATTAGTACCCTTGCACGGCTTGTGCTCAATTGGAAATATTGATTTATTCAACTCAGTAATTGACTCATTGAAGCAAAATAAGATTAAAATAGATTTCGATATACAAGACAGCCAAGGAAATACTGCTTTGCACCTAGCCTGCCATCCGTGGAGTGAACCTAAGTTACCTGTTGTTGACTGGCTGCTCAAGAATAAGATTAAACACGATATCCGCAACAAGTGGGGTGAGTATGCAACACATATTGCCATTGAAAATAATAGGGCTGATTTAATTGAACTATTATTGAAGCATCAAGTAGACTTTACCTTGGTTGATTCTTTGGGTAGAACTCCTTTTATGAAAATGTTAACCCGTCCAGGATTGGGAGCTAATATGGAAATATTAGGGTTACTGTCTAATATTAAGCCTCAAACAAATCAACAAACCACCACTGCCCCCATACAATTGGCCTATGAAAAGGGATTTTGGATACGGCAGATAGGAGCACATGCACGCCCCCCCCAAGAGGCAATAACACGCGAAAAGGAGATACTAACCGAACGTGAAAAACTAAGCTCTGAAGACTTATTGGAACATATTAAACAACCAAAAGAACATGAAGCATACAATTTTAGTCCAGCAACTTTTGTTAAAGCCGGAATTCCCATTAGCTTATTTAAGCAAGGCAGCTATTTTGGAGTGATTATCCAAACTGATCATTTAATCCCTTGTTGGTACAGCGGATGGGATGGAGAAAGAATGTCTAACTCGGAAATAAACTTTAGAAGCAAGCCATTGAAATTCCAAAATATTGCTGAAGAACATCAGTGCAATAATAAAAACTCAAATGAAATTGCCCAGCAGTTACACCGACTCTATCAGCAAAAAATGAAGACATATTCATTGAGGGAAAGATATGAACACATTGGACACCGTGAAACGTTATCTTGGAATGAAGGACTATTTCGTTACAAAAAATCTGATATTAAGGCATTTTGCATTGGGTCTAAAGAAGAAGATGGCAAAATGGTTTATGATGGATTAAGTTTACGTGAGTTCAAGCTAGGCAAAATGGCTTATTACGGATTGCTCTTACGTAATGAGCTCCAGCTAACTCATTTGCCATTTTTCCAATACAACGAGGAGGGCTCTATTGAAGAAATTCCGGAGCAAGAAGTACAACAGTTAGCTAAGCTTTATAATGATAATAAAAATAAAAGCGCTGATAATAGATATGGTCTATTGAACACAGCTGGAAAAAGTAGATCCCAAAGTTCATCTAGTACCAACAATGAACCAGCAGATGAGGAAGCCATGAAGACAGCGAGAGTGCCCTGACGTCTGAATAATTACGATAACGTTTCCTCTGCCCTCATAGCCATGGTCAAGGCATTTTGAATGGATCGGGGGCTGGTCGACCATTTTCCAATTATTCAACTTTAAGTTGAATTTATAAATAAAAATCAAAGAAGAAAGACCTTTATAGAGTAGAGCTGCGTTCTTCGTGAGTTGTTCGCAGCCCCCTCGTTAGAACCCGGCGTGCCCTATTAAGGCACCGGGCTCAAGATAAATACATTCACAGTTAGCTTATGTTTTAGAAGAGCTTGTGGTAAATTTTCGCCTGGGGGAATTTAATCGAGTCCAGATACTTTTGAAACTGCTCCCAGGTAAACGATCTGCGCTGACTACGTCGGTTGAGCCACTTGAATACTTTTAACGCCAGTTAAAAATGGGGAGATTACCCTGGGAAAAATGGCTAAAGTCGAATGTAAAATCCATAGAATATATTCAGCATTCTGTACTTGAGCGAGAACCAAGCACAAAATAAAACCAGGCTGTCTTAATAACAAATTGTACGTCAAGTCAATATTAGCTTATAACTTTTACCAATCGAAAGGATAACACGATGACTTTCTCCGTTAAGGACCTCGAAGATATTTTTGTTCAATTAAACAAAAAATCTAACAAAGACAAAACTCAACTAGCAAAATTATTAGACACTACAAAGATTCCTATATTTAAAAATAATTCTTTCATTCATCAGATATTCGATCGCTATATCGAGAAGAAGACGACCGAGCAAGAAAAACAACAATTGCTAACGTTATTACAAAAGGTTATTGACAACGGTGCCGATGTCAATAGGCCTGATTGTTATGAGAAAACCTTGTACTATAAAGCGATTGAGAACAACGAATGGAGATTAGTCGGCTGTCTGGAAACGACAAGAAAAATTAAATACAACAAAAGCGAAGGTCAAACACTTTTTTGGGACGCCGTTGAGAAAGAGGATAACAAAATAATTAACCATTTGATAACAAAGAAAATAGTTAATTTTAATGAACGTCATGATTCTGGATTAGTACCCTTGCACGGCTTGTGCTCAATTGGAAATATTAATTTACTCCGCTCAGTAATTAAATTATTGGAACGACATGAGATTAAAATAGATTTCAATATACAAGACAGCCAAGGAAATACTGCTTTGCACCTAGCCTGCCATCCGTGGAGTGAACCTAAGTTACCTGTTGTTGACTGGCTGCTCAAGAATAAGATTAAACACGATATCCGCAACAAGTGGGGTGAGTATGCAACACATATTGCCATTGAAAATAATAGGGCTGATTTAATTGAACTATTATTGAAGCATCAAGTAGACTTTACCTTGGTTGATTCTTTGGGTAGAACTCCTTTTATGAAAATGTTAACCCGTCCAGGATTGGGAGCTAATATGGAAATATTAGGGTTACTGTCTAATATTAAGCCTCAAACAAATCAACAAACCACCACTGCCCCCATACAATTGGCCTATGAAAAGGGATTTTGGATACGGCAGATAGGAGCACATGCACGCCCCCCCCAAGAGGCAATAACACGCGAAAAGGAGATACTAACCGAACGTGAAAAACTAAGCTCTGAAGACTTATTGGAACATATTAAACAACCAAAAGAACATGAAGCATACAATTTTAGTCCAGCAACTTTTGTTAAAGCCGGAATTCCCATTAGCTTATTTAAGCAAGGCAGCTATTTTGGAGTGATTATCCAAACTGATCATTTAATCCCTTGTTGGTACAGCGGATGGGATGGAGAAAGAATGTCTAACTCGGAAATAAACTTTAGAAGCAAGCCATTGAAATTCCAAAATATTGCTGAAGAACATCAGTGCAATAATAAAAACTCAAATGAAATTGCCCAGCAGTTACACCGACTCTATCAGCAAAAAATGAAGACATATTCATTGAGGGAAAGATATGAACACATTGGACACCGTGAAACGTTATCTTGGAATGAAGGACTATTTCGTTACAAAAAATCTGATATTAAGGCATTTTGCATTGGGTCTAAAGAAGAAGATGGCAAAATGGCTTATTACGGATTGCTCTTACGTAATGAGCTCCAGCTAACTCATTTGCCATTTTTCCAATACAACGAGGAGGGCTCTATTGAAGAAATTCCGGAGCAAGAAGTACAACAGTTAGCTAAGCTTTATAATGATAATAAAAATAAAAGCGCTGATAATAGATATGGTCTATTGAACACAGCTGGAAAAAGTAGATCCCAAAGTTCATCTAGTACCAACAATGAACCAGCAGATGAGGAAGCCATGAAGACAGCGAGAGTGCCCTGACGTCTGAATAATTACGATAACGTTTCCTCTGCCCTCATAGCCATGGTCAAGGCATTTTGAATGGATCGGGGGCTGGTCGACCATTTTCCAATTATTCAACTTTAAGTTGAATTTATAAATAAAAATCAAAGAAGAAAGACCTTTATAGAGTAGAGCTGCGTTCTTCGTGAGTTGTTCGCAGCCCCCTCGTTAGAAC
>JBMLTO010000109.1:0-8836 GCA_049239925.1 Legionella sp.
AATTGCTGCAATTTATAATATGGAGCTGGAGTGATGTGGTTTCGAAAGAGGTCTAATATATAACATTTTATAATCATAAAAGATTTCACTAATCATTAAAGTATCAGAAGCCTATGAATGTCTATAATTGCCGGGGGGGAAACAACACTTAAAATTGCAGCATAAAGCGTTAATTACTTAGGAAAGAGATGCTGAAATTAACTGTCTAGACAACTAGTGGCACTATATCCCAAGAACCCGAATGCCTCACCCTTCAGCTGATTGACCACCTTAGTTTTCTCCGTGTTCAGCTCAACACCCAGAGGTGCAATCTGTTCTTGGAGTCGCTGCAGTGCTCGCTTTTCCCATCCTTGTTTGCTGTGGGGCCCACTTACCGTTATCACAATATCATCGGCAAAAAGTACTCCTTGAGAAAAAATCGGATGTTCAGTCCCCAAACAACCAAGTACCATCTGCCATCGTTGATCAAACATTGATTCAAGCACTGCTGAAGCATCTGACTCTTGTTCATATGCTTGCAAAAGAGATACCATCGCAAGGAGAATCGGACCAACGATTGGTTTTCCTCGAGGATAGTCACTGTACATCGAAAGAAGTTTTTGATGAACTTCTTCGCTAAATATCACGTGGCGATTTTTCCGTAAGAAAACAAATAATTTTCCGTTTCGTTTTAATCGAGCGCAGATGCGTTCTTCTTGTTTTGACAATTCAGTAGGATAACACCAGGATTTTTGATTTAACAGGCACAACCTAATTATGAGAATATACGTGCATGAATTTGATCATAAAATTTACTTAATGTCGATCTGTGTTATTTTTAATCGAGCGGCGCCCTAGCAGAAGTTAATTAGCTATGTACACGAATCTTATGAAGCGAACTAAAATTTGGCTGGTAATCCTGGTTAGCTTGCTAGCCGGTCTTAGTCTATTTCTACTGCTTATGCCAAAACCAGATTTACTAGAAAATATCAATTTTTCCACGGCCATTTATGATAATCAGCATCATTTGTTACGCATTACGCGCAGCTATGATGATAAATATCGATTATTCACACCATTATCCGAGATATCCACTACCCAAGTAGAAACAACGTTATTACAGGAAGATCAATATTTTGGTTGGCATTTTGGCATTAATCCATTTGCGATAGTTAGAGCTATCTGGGAAACCTATGTCATCAAAAATCGACGGATCGGCGCCTCTACGATCACTATGCAGGTTGCACGCTTGCGTTATCGACTGAGCTCAAAAACAATACAAGGGAAGCTATTACAAATCATTCGCGCCATACAATTAGAAAGATACTATAGCAAAAATGAAATCCTTGAAGCCTATCTGAATTTAGCACCTTATGGTGGTAATATCGAAGGGGTAGGCGCAGCAAGCTTAATTTATTTTGATAAGCCAGCCAACCAAATAACGTTACCCGAAGCATTGATTTTAAGTATTATTCCACAAAACCCAACTAAAAGAACGCCATCGAATAAAGCCCTACAAATGATCCGCAATAAACTCTTTTCGCGCTGGCTAGACTTGCATCCAGAGAATGACAATACCATTAATTTGGTTCATCTACCATTATCGATGCGGGAGCTAAAATCATTACCATTTCTTGCTCCACACTTTACCAACCAGATTTTGAAAAACATAGATACACGCATCCACAGAATCGATACAGGGCTGGATCTTGCTCTACAAAAGACCTTAAACCGCATAACAAAGCAATATATTCATAGAAAAAAAAGCCTTGGGGTGAGTAATGCGGCAATACTTTTGGTTGATCATCATACGATGCAGGTGAACGCGTTAGTGGGTTCTGGTGATTTTTTTAACAAAGAAATTGAAGGACAAATTGATGGAACAGCAATCAAACGCTCACCTGGTTCAACATTAAAACCATTCATATATGCTTTGGCAATCGATCAAGGACTAATACATCCCAATACTATCCTAAAAGATGTTCCCCGTAGCTTTGGCGATTTTAATCCCGAGAATTTCGATTATGATTTTATGGGACCTATTAAAGCAAAAGATGCATTAATTTTGAGTAGAAACATACCCGCAATCGAACTGGCAAACCAATTAAAAGAACCAAATTTGTATCATTTCCTTGAACAAGCCCAAGTTAGTCAACTAAAACCAGAGTCTTACTATGGTTTGGCTTTAAGTTTGGGAGGAGCTGAATTAACTATGCGAGAACTGGTTAGCTTATATGCCATGTTAGCAAATAAAGGATTATGGCAACCGATCAAGTTTTATGGTGATAATCCAAGCTCTCCTGGCAAACGCCTACTAAGTGCTGAAGCCAGTTTTTTAGTTTCCGACATTTTACAGAAAACACCTAGACCAAACTCTTCCATGATAGCTAAGTCAGCCCCCAGCTTAAATGTAGCCTGGAAAACGGGAACATCTTCTGGTTTTAGAGATGCATGGGCTATAGGAAATTTTGCGAACTACACCCTGGCCGTATGGATTGGAAATTTCAATAATAAAGGCAATCCTGCATTCATAGGAAAAGATATCGCAGCTCCATTATTTTTCGAAATAATTGCAACAGTTCAACAAACTAAAGGCCAATTCAAGCCGACGATTAACCAACTCAACATGCTTAATCTCAGACAGATTGACGTATGTAAAGTCTCAGGGATGTTACCCAATCGGTTTTGCCCCGATACAGAAAAAACTTGGTTCATTCCAGGTAAATCGCCAATAAAAAGAGACACTATACATCGAGAGCTAGCTATCGACAAAAAAACTGGCTTGCGTACTTGCCATATTGATCAGAATACCACTTTTTCAATTTATGAATTTTGGTCTAGCGATTTACTGCATATTTTTAAGCAAGCTGGAATTCAGCGCAAACAACCACCTGTATTTAACCAAGATTGTTCGTTAATCACCGCTGAAGGGTTAAGCCCACAAATTAGCTCACCACAATCAAAAGTAGATTATATAGTTACAACTATAAACAAAGAACAAACAAAAATTCCATTAACAGCTATTACTGATGCTGACGTTACAACTCTATACTGGTTTATAAATGACCATTTTTTAGCAAAAATAGCAGCCGATCAAACGCTATTATGGACAGCTAAAGCAGGGCATTATGTCGTACGAGTGGTCGATGATCATGGCCGCGCTGATGCCCGTGATATTACAATACAATTACATAGTTAAGTTGCTTGTTAACCGAATCGATGATCTCTCCTTTAGCTATTTGTCCCTAATCCATTCGCTCTGAGGAGTATGCGTAGAAGGCATCTCGAAACGCTTGCCCAGCGTCTACAATACATTGTTCGATCTCTCATTCCTTATAAGGAGGCACCAGAAGATGGGTTTAACACACGTTAACGAAGCGATTTATAAATAAGAGGGATTTCGCTAACTAATTGTTTAGGCAATAATTTTGCTGCTAATGTGGTTATCTTCCATTGCGTCTCTGGTTCCAAATAATGACTGGTAACGAGAATCGCGCGTTTTAGATCTGCTGCTTGAATAACTTCTAGACCATTTAAGGACTGGTTCAAAAATTCAAAATCGGTTAGTAAGAGTAATTTATTCTTATCTTCCTTACTTAGAGACAGGATGTAATTCATAGCCTCTTCGCATGCTTGAAAATGATAGATATCAATGGTTGAATCTTGTACCAGAATATCCTTAAAGCGCAACTCCCAAGCGCTATGAGCCGAAGGATCATCATCCAAAATGATAATGATATCGCCGCGATGAATTTCAATGGTTTCAATACACCACGCAGGAGCTGGTTGCTTGGGGAAAGACAAGGTCACATGTGTTCCATCTCCAACTTGAGAGACAATATTCATCTTTCCACCGTTACGCAGTAAAGTATCCTGTACCTGTCCTAAACCGATTCCTCGCCCTTTTGGCTTATCAGCGGTAAATGAAACCTGACTCATAATCATTTCAAGCATTGCTGCAGACATACCCTTACCATTATCTTTAACTGCGACGTAAACATAACTATCATCACTATCAAGCGCTATTGTGACAGTTCCAACTTTCCCTTCAATAGACTGAGCAGCATTATTAATTAAATTTGAGATAGCACGCATAAGCGATGAGCACTGAACATGAATAAATGAAAAATAACTAGTTTGATTAAACTCTGTGATAAATTGCACAGCAACATCTTCATATTCTAGGTGTTTTTGACTAAGTAATTCATATAAAACAGCCGATAATAATACCTCCGATTTATTTTCATAAATGTAATTCACATCTACCTCGCTATAATGCGAATCCCGATATAAATTATTAATCGTGTCAGCAATTCTCCTGATCGAATTACGCAAACTAGTACGAAACATCTCCGGTATTCGTTTTTCAGTTGGCGAGTGGGATAGTTCAGGTAATCTCGATAAATGCGCTTCGAGTATTTTGAGCGTAGTCAGTGGTGAATTGATATCATGAAATACTTGTTCAGCAATTCTTGCCCGTTGAGTCTGTAACTTCAATGCTGCAACTAATTCTAGTTTGCTTACTTTTCCATCAGCAGCAAATGAAGAAATTTTTTCAATTTGATGTAAATCAATTAAAATTGTTACTATACCAACTTTATTTCCAGTTGCATTTCTTAAAAGCGATTTAATCGCTAAAAAATGCTTTTTATGATTGCCAACGCCCAATACTTCTTCAAAGTAGCCAACTTTTTCTGCAACAAGCACAGTTTGATCGTGCTCCAATAACTGAGCGGAATATTGGGGCCATAAATCAATATCTGACTTTCCGATAATTGATTGGGAAACCCCGATACTTTCTAAAAATGCCTGATTGCACCAAATATAAATTCCATTCAAATCTTTCCAATAAATACTGCCAGGTAAACAACTATAATGATCCAAAATAATTTTAAAATAATGTGCATTTAGGTCGAGAGAAATATTAACTTTTTTCCTTAAAAGACTCATTTGATAATCCATTCAATATTAACGTCAATAAATTAAGGCATCCGCATGCTGCAATATAAATATGTCACATCATTATTATAGATCGAATTGATCTAATTTCAAACCAAATGAATACTAGGCGTGATGTAACATATTAATTTGTTGCAATAATTGGCCAAATTTCGCTTCAACATTGACATAGTCACGGTTTGCTAAATATATCGATAGTGATCCATCATCAGTAGCATTTTTAGCTTGTAATACACTATTAAATTGCTGTTGGATCAGTCTTTTGAAATCATCAGGATTGGTCACCAGATAAAAATTACGATAATTTTTTTGATCCAGAACTCTTAAATCCTGTGCATCATGGGCTAAACGATGACCTGGTAAATAACTTCTTAACGAATATGCTTGTTGATTATTATGTACAGCAATAATTTTTCCTCTTGGTAATAAATGCTTAATTGCAGCAGCCAGCTTAGCTATCTCTTTATGGGCAGATGGATCATAAGAACTATATTGGCGCAATGTTTTTTCAATACCCAAACGGGTGAATATCCGATTAGGATCAAACTCATAATGCTTATTGTATAGATTAAACATTATATTTCTGCCACCAGAATGTACCAGAGTAATCAATAGTCCTCCTTGGGTATCTACCATGGTCTTTGCAGCCGCCAAAGCGGTAGTCTCATTTTGATGCAAATGTATAAATGATTTTCCGATACCATGTCGTTCAACGTGAATCATCACTTGAGTATCTCCCAGCTGGACTGGGTAATTTACGGCATAAAGAGATTGGATAGTCATCAGTAAGAAAACAAGCACTATCTTCATGTATAAAAAAAATCCATAAAGTTTATTTATGGGTGATATTATAATTGATTTTGACAAAAAATCCAAAGAACTCAGTGCTCATAAATGACACCAATAAAAATAAATAGGACGGAACTGATAGGAAAAGCGATTGGTAATTCTATTCACAGAGTTATCCAAAAAATGTGGATAACCAACTTAACAGCCTGAATGGCATTTTTTGAGCACTCATGCCTTTGCCCTGCATAATAGCCAACAATCTATAAAAAATGTATTATGTTAATTTTTTCAACCAGACATGTCATGAAAACAATCATTGAATCCTATAAAGCAGGCTTATTTGCTAAAAAATTCTGGATACCAAATATAATTTCTGGTGTTATTGTTGGAGTCGTAGCCCTACCGTTGGCCATGGCTTTTGCGATTGCCAGTGGCGCCAAACCAGAGCAAGGCCTCTATACCGCTATTGTCGCTGGTTTTTTAGTTTCAATATTTGGTGGCAGTCGGTTACAAATTGCAGGACCAACAGGAGCCTTTGTTGTCGTTTTGGCAGGGATAACAGCTAAGTATGGTATTGATGGTCTGCAAATTGCTACTCTTTTAGCAGGGTTTATACTTATAGGATTCGGTATAGCTAAGCTAGGTGCGGTAATAAAATTTATCCCTGCACCGGTGATTGTTGGCTTTACAGCCGGAATTGCGGTGGTCATCTGGGTAGGGCAATGGCAATATTTCTTTGGTTTCCCTGCTACGCATGGGACGCACTTTCATGAAAAATTTTGGCAATCATTACTGAACTTATCCCAATCAAATATCAATACCACATCATTATCACTATTATCACTAGGTATCATGCTATATTCAAATCGGATATCTATGATCAAGCGACTACCAGGGCCACTAGTTGCGTTGATTGTAGGCACTGTGCTGCAATCACTGTTCCATTTTTCTGGCGTTGCAACGATAGGTAGCGCATTCGGAGGTATACCGCAAGGCTTGCCAAATTTTCATTTGCCCAATATAACCGCTGACAAAATCATAGAGCTGATTGGTCCAGCTTTTACAATTGCAATGTTGGGAGCGATTGAATCCCTGCTGTCTGCTGTTGTAGCAGATGGTATGGCTGATACACGCCACGAATCGAATCGGGAATTAATTGGACAGGGAATTGCCAACGTAATAACCCCGCTGTTTGGTGGTTTTGCTGCTACAGGTGCTATCGCTCGCACAGCAACTAATATTCGCAACGGCGGCACGAGTCCATTAGCAGGAATCATTCACTCACTTTCATTAGTGCTGATTATTATATTTTTAGCACCACTTGCGACTAACGTCCCACTAGCTACCTTAGCTGCAATTTTATTCGTTGTATCATGGAATATGGGAGAGCTGCCTCATGTGGTTAAATTAATGAAACGCGCACCGCGTGCAGATATTGCCATCTTGTGGGTTACCTTTTTATTAACCGTATTGATTGATCTGGTTGTTGCAGTCAATATCGGTGTCATCCTTGCCATACTTCACTTTTTGTTAAAAATGTCACGTAGTATTGAAATCAATCAACTAACCAATAAAGAAATTGAGCAAGAGTTAACAGAATCATTGCCCCCGATTCCCCAAGACGTTATGGTATATTCTATTGATGGTCCTTTTTTCTTCGGAGCAGTCGAATCTTTTGAACATGCTTTAGCAACCATTGATATCAATCCACGTGTACTAATTATTCGTCTTCGTTGGGTTCCATACATTGATATTACGGGTATACAAACATTAGAAGACCTAATCATTGATTTACACCAACGCGGTGTGCGTGTTCTCTTAACTGGAGCCAATATGCGAGTGGTCAAAAAATTACATAAAGCTGGGATTATTGAGCTTGTAGGTAAAGAGAATATCTATACCGATCTCGCTAAATCGATAGCGTCCAGCTATCCACCACAGAAATAAATGTGAATATTAATAGGTTCCTATCTTCAAAATGAAGCTTCTGGAATCTATTAGATTACAACCTTGTCTGATTTATAAATGAACAGAACAAGTTCATTAGTCACGAAAATTATTAAATTGTAATGGCAGTTGAATATCTTCTTTTTTCAGGAAGGCAATGCACGTTTGCAAATCATCACGATTTTTACCGGTTACACGAACCTTATCGCCTTGTATAGATGCTTGCACTTTGATTTTATTATCTTTAATCAATTTAACAATTTTTTTGGCGGTTTCTTGATCGATTCCCTGTTTAAAAATCATCGTTAATGAATACATTTTACCACTATGTACAGGCTTATCCTCAATATCGACTCCGACAGTACTCAACTCCCGTTTGGTGCAATGATTACGGAACAGATCCTCGAGCTGACGAACTTGGAAATCTGACTCAGTCTTTAAGGTTACAGAAAGTTCGTTAAGAACAATACTCGCATCAACACCACGAAAATCGAACCGACTTTTCATTTCACGCACCGAATTATCAACTGCATGTCGCAGTTCCACTTGATTAATTTCTGAAACAACATCAAAAGAGGGCATCTTGTTTACCTATGACGAAAAAGATATTGAAATGATTGGAATACAGACTGGAACGAGCTAGCGTTTGCTTTTAACAATCATTAAAGGCGCAGCCCTATCAGTTGCGCCTTTAATACTTATCATTTGTGCTAAAAGCAATTGTTATTATTCGCTTTTAGACTCACTTTTATCTTCTTTAGCATCAGTAGAAGTAGCATCAGCAGCAGAATCAGCTGAAGGTTGATCAGCCTGTGAAGCAGCTACAGCAGTAGAAGACGACGATTGCGTTGCTTCAGTAGCAGCTGTTGCGTTGGCCACTAAACCAGTGCAGAGAAAAAATGTTAATGCTGTTAATTTAGAAAGTTGGTTCATATTAATCATCCTTATTTTTTAATGACATAATTGTCTACTAACCCGGAACATATCCGTAATGTTATTATAGCCATGGCTGCGTGATTTACAACTTAGAAATCGACAGATTTTTCAATAGACTATTTTTGGGTACAACATTACGGTCAAGAATTTGCTTGCGCGTTATCGAGAAAGTGGATCTCCCACGTTCAACATTGTACTTTCATTGCATGCCATGCTCTCGGACCCC
>JBMLTO010000110.1:0-5117 GCA_049239925.1 Legionella sp.
AGATCCTACAGGCCAAGGCCCAACCTACAACAGATTGATTAAATTTTAACGCGACCCCTCTGCTCGAACATCCGAACGCTATGGGTAGGTCTCGCCAAGGGCAGCCAACCATCATGCGAAGATTAGACTTGTCATCTATTTGATGTTGTAGCATTATCTTCTTCAGTTTAGACCACAGCTCATCACTGAGCATCAGTCTAGCGATTGCAAACTCCTTTTATAGTTGATATTAGAATCGTTATATGATGAGTTAGCTATGATTAATCAACAGATTAGGGCAATGCATCAGGTTCATCTTTAACTTGGCAATTTCCTGGATGCTGCGAACCAGTTGCGGCACCTAGGCGGGAGGATGAATTGCCAATATGCCCTAATGTTTGTTCCTTTGTACGTTGCACTAATTGCTGCGAGTTATCGTTTAAAGATCGTAATGCAAGATCATCTACCTTTATTACCAGGTACCTCACTACTTGCTAATTTTCAAGCGGCTTTTGGAGCCAGGTTATAGAACTAAAAGAAATATTTTTTGTAAAGTACGCGGAATCCGTCTGGAGGGAGAAGGAATGAGTAAAATCACTAAAGAATTAAAATTAGATAGCCAAGCAATTTATACATGGAAGCAAGCTTTATACCTGTCTTTCTATTCTAGTCGTTTATATATTGATGTCTATAAACGCTGGTGTGGTTATGGCATTGTCTATTTATGTTTAGTTCTAGCCATAACTGCAATGCCTATTTCTGCGCGTCTCATTATTAATTTAGGAGATTATTTTAATCAAGAAATCATGTTACCCTTGCAATCATTACCAATTATCGATATTCAAAATGGTATGATTTCATTTGATAAGCCCATGCCTTACAAAATAAAAAACGCTCAGGGTGATGTTATTGCAATCATCGATACAACTGGGGCGATTAACAAAATTACTAAAGACTATCCGAAACTTGTTATTTTGGTTAATCAAAATAGGGTTACTTTCCGTACTAGTATGCCAAAGCTATTTTTAAAAGTGGCGAGCTATTCACAACCACAAGATGATTTTTTTGTCTATAAAATCGATAAAAATAGTAATCAAGTTTTTGGTGGAGAACATTGGCTGGAGTCAACTGGTATTTATCAATTGAAAATAGCAACGCAGTTAGCAATTTACCCAATTATTGTGATGTTTTTTTTCGCAATCTTTTGGGTTTTTTTATTGACTCTTGCTTTATTGGGGCAATTATTAGGACAAATGTTTTTTAGTACTCATCTCACGTATAAACAATCGTGTCGCTTACTAGCGGTGGCGGCTACACCTGCATTTGCCTTTTTTTTCTACGCTTTAACCACAAATCTCATGCTTGATGGTTTGGGTCTATTGGGCTTGGCGCTGCTTGCAGGTTACTTTTTTTATGGGGTTATCTCAATTAAGCATACTACTAAGCACTTGGTCGTTGGTTAAAATTGTTCGCTTATTTTTTAGCGGAACGATTGTTTGATTGTTATTATAGATAGGGCTATATCGATGTTTGGGAAAAATGAAAGAGTGGGTAAACGATTTTTTAACAATACTGTTAATGATCAACTATTAGTTACCAGTCGCTTTTTTACCTTACAAGGTGAAGGGCCCTATCGAGGATATCCTGCCTATTTCATACGATTAGCGAAATGCAATCTAGCGTGTTCATTTTGCGATACTTATTTTGATCAAGGTGATTGGCAAACATTTTCGACGATCCTAGCTGAAGCAGATAATACAATTAGCTCGTTTTTTAGCGAAAGACATCGCATAGTACCTCCTTGGGCGACAGGGTTATCTCGTAAAATTATATTAGTGATTACTGGTGGGGAGCCATCATTACAAGAAAATGTATCTGCATTTTTACAACAAGCGAAGGATTATTTTCAATATCAACAAATAGAATCGAATGGTACTCGTCTATTAGCAAACTTACCTCAATCGACCACGTTAGTCATTAGCCCCAAGTGTATAGAAAAAAATGGAAAAATTATTGGTTATCCCAAACCGAATGGCAAAGTGTTGGAGCGTGCGGACTCCTTGAAATTTGTTTTAGCGGCACCAGAAGACTCTCATTATCTAACTTATAGTCAAGTCCCTGGTTGGGCTCATGAGTGGGCCGTACAAACACAGAAGCCGGTATTTATTAGTCCTATGAATTGCTATATACGTGAGCCGGCGCGTGCAGCAAGTAACGCATGTAGTTTGCCACAACATTCTGATTTAAATGAAATAGTCAGTTTTTGGGATTCGGATCTATTAGATGTAAAAAAAAATCAGCGAAATCATGAATATGCGGCTGAATATTGCATGCAATATGGTTTTATTTTGAACTTGCAGTTGCACTTATACGCCGGATTGCCCTAGATTAACCTAAAATTGAATCATCTATACTACAATTAATAGTATATTGTTTATCAGGCCTATTTTTTATAATCAAAATATTAGGATTGGGTCGTGGACTAATATGGATTATCAAATGTTGGTTTTTTAAATAACTCTATTTGTTATTAGTCAACTCGATGCAGGACAAACAAGATGAAACCTAATTTTCTTGCGGTATTGCTGGTATTGTGGTTACAAACATTATTAATGAATACAGCTTGGGGAGACTCAGTCATTAGAGTAGGGGTACTTAAAATTCCTCCTTTTGCTTATCAAGAAAATGGTGAATACCAAGGGTTAGCATTAGATTTATGGTCGGAAGTTGCTAAAGAAAATCAGTGGAAATATCGTTATGTAACGATCACTGGTGACATAAAAACATTATTAGATGGATTAAGTTCAAATTCGTTAGATGTTGTTATAGGAAACATCTCGGTCACTAATGAGCGTTTAAAAACTATAGCTTTCTCAAGACCATTTTATATTTCACAGATATGCTTAATTATTTCCCAACAATCACAAAATTTTATTCATATTTTAAAAAATTTATTATCTAATATGATTCCCTATTTATATATTGTCTTACTCAGTCTGGCGGTTGGATTTCTACTAGTTTATAGTATTTGGTGGATAGAGGGCAGAAGAGTAAACAATCCAAGTGAACGTGTTACATTGAGCGACTACACTTGGAATGTAATTTTAATGTTTGTTACCATGTCAGAAATTGGCAGGCAATATACGATCCTGGGTCGAATTTTAGTCTTAATCTTGTTAAGTTTTTCAGTTGCAATCAGTGGCATGTTAGTAGCCATATTATCATCAGCACTCACTGTATCGATGTCAAAAAATCAATTTAATCGTCTTGCCGATATGGAAAATAAGCCAGTTGCTGTAGAGTTAAATAGTTATCAAGAAGAGCTTGCTAAAAAGCTAGGCTTATCTTATTTGGCTTATCCCAAATTTTCTCTAGCAATCAAGTCGCTTCTTGATAGCAAAGTCGTTGGTATCATGGACGAGATACCCTCGGCAAGATACTATTTTAAGTCACATAACGAGTTAAATTTAGCGATTGCTCCCTTTAGTCTTAATTACAATGAAGTGGCCTTCGCATTTCAGAAAAAAAGTCCTTATCTACCTGCATTTGATTTATCGTTAACGAAAATGCAAGGAGCAGGGGAGATGAAAGCCTTGTGTAAAAAGTATCTAAGTGATCAAGAATCAGATTTATGTGATTTATAACAGCAATCTCATAACATGGATTAGTTCAACGCTCTGTTTGCACTAAGTTATCCAGTCGTTTAGACAAATCCCCACGCCAAGGCTGGTTGTTTGTAACCATCAAAATAACCTATAAAAAATAAGTCCATTACAGCTGTCAAGCTTAATTGGGCGATATCTGTTTTGGCTCTAAGATATGTCTCGAATTTGTTTATGATTTTTCTTTAAAAATTTAAATAAAGCCTATCCAGTATGCTTATATAAAAGATTTTTGGAACATCACCGTTAGAAATTCTATTGATAGTTCATAACAATTTTTTGAATTATAACTAAAATTATAATTAAAACCTGCATGAATAGTTAAGCATTGTTGGATCATCTCAGTTTTAATGCAATAACTTACCAGCACAAAATTAAGTTTTCGATAATCTATAATTATACATATAGTGAATAAAAAGAGTAATTTTTATGGGATTCGCTTACAGGGATATTACTGCTAATAAAATTGAGAGTATGGCTGATCTATCACTCAGTGAACAGCCTGCATGCGCTTATCCAACGGCTATGGATGACATGATTGCGCGAGTAACCAAAATAGTTAGCACAGGGTATTGTAATATCAAACTTTGGCCCCATGGCATCGTTTCATCTCTTTTTGCTTTGGCTACACGGTTTAAATTGACATTTTTTCATCAGAATCATTTAGATAATTTGCAACCGAAATTTTATGGAAGTGATGTGGTGAAGGCATTGACAATCTTGCAAGAAGCAGGGTTGTTAACGCCTGAAAATCGCAATGCAATAGCATCGAGTAACTCCTTATTGAGTTTGGAGAAAGCTCTAGAAATTTTACACAAGATTAAGCGGCTAAATCAAAAAAAAATTGATTTGATAGTTCGAGGTAAACAATCCTACTCATTGATTAGTTCTTTGCATGCATTCAATAAACCAAAGGAACCTCTTGAAACGATGGCTAATCTAACTGCTATAGCCAATCAGGTGTTGTTATCTATTAATTTGCTAATGGCTAATATGCATAGTTTTAATCAAGAGAATTATCATTTATCGAATAAACAATTATTCAAAATTAATAAGAAAGATAGTGCTCATGCCTCGATAGATAAAGAGAATAATAGATTACAGGATAATACTAAACAGTTGCAAAAAAGCTCTTATCAATTAATAAACCAACTCTTGTTGGTAAAGAAAGTTCAAAAGACACTAACTACAGAGATCAATACTAAAAGTGGTTATCCTGCCAGTAAAGAAAAAACTTATGCGAAGTCTAGATTATTACTGAATCATGGTTTATTTGCTAACAAGATAAGAAAACTAGAATATAATCAAAAAAAGAGCAAAAAAATCCAGTTGAAATTTTCTCGACTTTAGCCATTTTTCCCAGGACCGTTCGCCCTGAGGAGCGTTCGTAGCACGTGTCTCGAAGGGCTAGATCCTAAATTAAAAACATCAAGACTATTTTTTCTTTCGTTGAGCCAAGTAGGAAAGCTTGTCCCA
>JBMLTO010000111.1:0-4385 GCA_049239925.1 Legionella sp.
ACTTAGGTAGAATCTTTGAAATATGCATAGCTCGATCTTCACTTTGTTTTTTTTGGCGAAAACCAATTTGATCACATCTTGCTATGCATGTCTCTCTTTTTTAACAAAAGCAACCTTTTGTTTTTTAAACATTAATTTTTAAAAAAACTGAAGATACTTCAGGGCCAAGGCCCAACCTACAACAGATTGATTAAATTTTAAAGCGACACCCCTGACACATGGTTCGCTTATGATTGTTCAAAATTTATTTTTATGATTTAATCGCAAAAATTAGAGAAGACTTTTTATGAAAAAGATTAGTTGCATGCATGAATGACTGTTTAAAAAAACTCAAGCTAGTTGTCATGGGCTTAGGATATGTTGGTTTGCCGCTGGCCGTTGCTTTTGGAAAGATAAGGTCTGTAGTAGGCTTTGATATTAATAGCAAAAGAATTAGAGAATTAGAATCAGGCTCAGACCATACGTTGGAAATTTCTCCGCAAGAGCTTGCTGAGGCTGCTCATCTATCATTTACTGACGATCTCTCGCAGATCAGTGATTGTAATGTTTTTATCGTTACTGTCCCAACACCTATCGATCAATATAAACGCCCTGATTTTAATCCATTAATTTCAGCAACCCATATGTTGGCATCGGTTCTAAAGGTTGGTGATATTATTATTTACGAGTCGACAGTCTATCCGGGTGCTATAGAAGATGTTTGTGTGCCACTGATTGAAGCAACTACTCAGATGGTTTTTAATCAAGATTTTTTTGTCGGTTATAGCCCTGAGCGTGCTAATCCTGGTGATAAAAAACACCGTCTATCCTCGATCGTTAAAGTGACTTCAGGCTCTACGCCTGAAGTTGCTGATCTAGTTGATACTTTATATCAAGAGATATGCCTGGCTGGGACTCATAAAGCGAGTAGTATTAAAGTAGCGGAAGCTGCTAAAGTTATTGAAAACACCCAACGAGACGTTAACATCGCGCTAATGAATGAGTTAGCAATATTGTTTAACAAGCTAAATATTGATACTGAAGAAGTGTTAAAAGCAGCAGAAACTAAGTGGAATTTTTTATCTTTTCGCCCGGGTTTAGTCGGTGGTCACTGTATTGGTGTTGATCCTTACTACTTGACTCATAAGGCTGCAGAAGTCGGCTATTACCCGGAGGTTATTTTGGCTAGTCGTCATCTTAATGATAAAATGGGGAGTTATATTGTATCTCAATTGATTAAGCTGATGCTAAAAAAACAGATTCCAGTCAACCGAGCAAGAATTTTAATAATGGGTTTAACGTTTAAGGAAAATTGCCCTGATTTAAGAAATAGCAGAGTCATGGATATTATTGATGAATTCAAAGAATATAACGTTAGTTTAGATGTTTATGAGCCATGGGTTGCGTCAGCAGCGGCAGAACAAGAATATGGTATTTCTTTGATTCAATTTCCTCGTGCTAATGCTTACGATGCCATTATTTTGGCTGTTGCTCATCATCAATTTATTGAAATGGGTGAATCAGTCATTCGTGGATTTGGCAAAGAAGCACATGTTCTATACGATATTAAGCATATACTGCCTATTACAGGTAGTGATTTACGATTATAAGATGATTCATGGTAACTCGGTTTCAATTGATTAATAATACACTTTTACAAGAGCCAAAGCGTTGGTTAGTGACCGGTGTGGCGGGATTTATTGGCTCAAATTTATTAGAATTTTTATTAAAAAATAATCAGACAGTCGTTGGATTGGATAATTTTTCTACTGGTTTTCAGCATAATTTGGATGAAGTTAAAGCACAGGTGAGCCTAACTCAGTGGTCTAATTTCCAGTTTATTGAAGGTGATCTTCGCTGCTTAGAAACGTGCAAAGCTGCTTGTAGGGGAATCGATTACGTGCTTCACCAAGGAGCATTAGGCTCGGTGCCTCGTTCGATTAATGATCCGATCACGACCAATGCTGTGAATATCACTGGGTTTTTAAACATGCTAGTGGCGGCTCGCGATGAGTCAGTAAAAAGTTTCACCTTTGCTTCTTCAAGCTCTACTTATGGCGATCATCCTGCTTTGCCAAAAGTAGAAGAGCGGATAGGCAAACCGTTGTCCCCATATGCCATAACCAAATTTGTGAATGAGTTATATGCTGATATTTTTGCAAAAACCTATGGCTTTAATACTATCGGTTTACGTTATTTTAATGTCTTTGGTCCAAGGCAGAATCCCAATGGGGCTTATGCTGCGGTAATACCTAAATGGACGTCTGCAATGATTACCAATGAAGAGATTTCTATTTACGGTGATGGTGAAACTAGTCGAGATTTTTGTTTTATTGCAAATGCTGTCCAAATGAATATCTTGGCTGCAACTGCGCCAGAATATCAAAAAAACCATATATACAATGTTGCTTTAAATGATAGAACATCTTTAAACCAATTATTTCATTATTTACGTGAGGCCTTAGCTGATAACGGTATCGTCTATTCTAAAAAACCTCGTTATCAAGATTTTCGCCCTGGAGATGTGATGCATTCTCAAGCTGATATTAGCAAAGCGTCTCAGCGCTTAGGTTATGAGCCACTCTTTAAAATAAAGGATGGCATCGAGCAAACAATGCCTTGGTACCTAGCTCATTTATCAAGCTCCAGCTAGTAATATATTTTAACTATGGTTATGCATGACCTAAATATTCAGGCTTGCTTGCTAAGGAAATGCCACACCCAATGATTATCTATATGTATCTTCTTACAGTAGTTGCCCAATTGACGGCACTGTTAAAAATGTGGCTTAGCGCGCATCTATTTGGGATTGGACCTGAGCTAGATGCTTATTACCTTGCATTGGTATTGCCTACATTTATTGCAGCGATAATCACTAGCGTGTTGCAGACTGGTTTGTTTCCAGTACAAGCAAAATTAATCACTGGAGGGGATTTCGTTACTATCGTTCAGTTTGAGCGCACAGTTATGATTGGCGCTGCGATTGTGGGTGCTGTGATTAGCCTCGCTGTGATGATTTCTGCTCCTGCGTTAACTAATATAATCGCAGCCTCAGCTCCAGATTCAGTACGGACATTGGTTCACTATAGTTTACCTTATGCAGCAATTTTAGTTTTTTTAAATATTTTGGTTGAGTCAGCGGGCTATCTCTTAGCCATGCATAACCGATTTCAGCTAGCGCTAGCTGCACCGATTGTGAATGGGCTATTTGGAGCCGCATTATTAGCATCCTGGCCTGAAGGTCAATTTACGGCATTAGTTATGAGCACGTTAATTGGTTTAATGTTGCAGGCAATCATTTGCTTAGTTGGCTTAAGAACCATTGGTTTTTCATGGGGACGATTACCCGCCTTGATCCAGATCAAGGATTATTGGTTTGAAATAATTACGCTGGGTTTTCCGATTTTACCAGGCGTATTCTGTACCAATCTAATCGTTTCTTTGCCACAATTATGGATCGCCTATTATGGTGAAGGAGCCGTATCTGCTTTTGCTTTTGCTTTTCGTTTACACACCACAATCGTTCAGCTACTGATTGTATCGATATCACCAGTGGTATTAGCCAAATTCGCTACTCTCGTTGTTGAACACAATCATCAGAGGATTCGCCATTTAATAAAGTTATCAGCGTATGCATCGATTACGATTGGTATAATTGCTGTTTTAGTGATAGGGCTTTGGGGGCAATGGTCTCTCAAATTTATATTTGGTGGTCGATTTGATGATTTAGCAGCTTCTCGGGTTAGCTTACATTGGTTATGGCTTACAATCGGATTACCATTTACGTTACTGTCTACTGTTTTTTCAAAATTATTTCTGGCAGAAAAAAAATCAGCTATGCTTTCTTTTTTTGCAGGAGTAAGTTTATTAACCTTGATGATGGCTGCTTGTTTATTGAAAAAGCCTATGGGTGAGTTATCAATAGCAATCTCTATTACAGTAACGTCTGTATTAACATTATTGCTATTTCTTTGGGGCAATAATTATTTTAAAAACTGAAGGAGATCATGCTACAACATCAAATAGATGACAAGTCTAATCTTCGCATGATGGTTGAGGCAATGTTATATCGCATGCCTGTTGGCAGCCCTTGGCGAGACTGCCTTGTAAAACTGAAGACAATCGGCAAACGACTCAGTCTGAAACTCAAAAAGACGAATGACTGGGCACGCTCAATCAGGAATAAAATATCAATGAAACACATCATGAAAACAGCGGCAGCAAAGTTAAGTGGGCATATCCAATACTATGGTGTGTCGCACAACGCCAAGGCCGTTGACAAATTTGTCTATGAGGTGAAAAGGATACTATTCAAGTGGCTCAACCGACGTATTCAGCGCAGATCGTTCACCTGGGAGCAGTTTCAAAAGTATCTGGACTCGATTAAATTCCCCCCAGGCGAAAAT
>JBMLTO010000112.1:0-12174 GCA_049239925.1 Legionella sp.
ATTAACTCATCTATTGTTTGTATGCCCTTTTTTATCCAAAAAAATATGTGTCGATTCCTCAGGACCTGCCCCCCTATGTGTTGATATCGAGTTATTAACAGCCGGTGAATACAAACGAACGCTAACTAGTTTTGCTGAAAATACCGAAAAAGGACGAGAAAAATTTCAACATGATTTGGAAAAAATTCATCAAACATTCAGAGATTATGTTTTAACCAATCGTCCACAGCTAGATATAGATCAAGTATCAACTGGCGAACATTGGTTAGCAAACGATGGTCTAGATCTTCATTTAGTTGATAAGTTACAAACCAGTGACCAGTATATTATTGAAAAATTACCAGAATTCAATGTTTTTAAAATTGCTATACCAGCACAACCATCATTATTAACCAAGCTACTGAAGCCAGCAATGCGATTGTTACATCCATGGGCTTAAAATTTTTGTCTATACTATAAATAAGCTGCCTATTTTACAACGGAGAGCATCAAATGGCTGATATCAAATCAATTTTTTCTGACCTGAAAGACCTTGGCTCGATGTCAAATAAAATATTACAAGATCTGAAAACAACGTTTACGACCAGTCTGCAGCAAGTCATGCACGAATACAAAGAAAAACATCCATCTCCTGATCAAGAAAGCAATTCGTGCTCTGTCAATCAAAACACGGCGAATAATAGCAGCTCATCTTGCAACAAAACTAGTGATAGCCCAAATGCTAGCCCTGTCAACTCAAAGCCAATGGCTAATGACGAAATATCGATGCAACAGGTTGTTGTCGACGAAACAATTAGTACAGAGCAACCACCCATTCAAATGGATAAAAAATAATACGAAATATCTCCTGGCGAGCATTGGCTTTTTTGGCTTGGTCGCTAGGAGGCGCGATATAAATAAACTCAACAGCTTATCATCATCAAATTAGGGCGAGTTGACAATTCATCCACCCTCCTACGTGCCGCGACTTGTTCCTGAGCAATCCATACGAATTTACTCATATATCCCGTGCTCCAATTGAGAGTCTATGACCATCTGGAGGAAGAGCTTATAAGCACTCAAGAGGTATTTCTTAGAAAAAACGGGAAGCGACACGATGGATAACGAAGCTGTAAATTTGGCAGAATGAGCCTGAAAATCAGTGGCTTTACCCGTCAATGTTGTAATGAGTCTAGCGAACCAGGCCGTAAAAGTGGCGATGGCAGCAATCAATAATAAAATGTCCATTCTCTTTGGAGTTCTAATCAGACTCTTTTTAAGACCTAGGCCATTGTGTTTGAAGAATCTTTTCGTCCAAGCCCAGTTAAATTTCTGCGCTGCTGTAGTACAGGCATTCATAAGACCATTTAATCGTGTTTTATGAACAAAAGGTAATTCTTTTTGGAATTCTTTATGTAATAATTTCATCTGCTGCATGGTGTCGATCTCATAATGTCTCAAAACGCTAGTTGCTCATAATCACCAGGCACATTGAATTTTTTTAGCTTATCTTTTCAATGCCTTCAGCTAACTATTCGTGTGGAACTCTCAGAACTTGTTCGTAGTACATAGGCGGGAGGATGAATTATCAACACGCCCTAGTATAAGCCATCTTTGATAGTCAGGTCACTCTAACAGTGATCTTCAAAATAGTAATCAACAGACATCACAGAGCATTGTTTGTATGGCGTGAATCAACGGTAATAGTTTTTAATCAAAAACATTTCATCATTTAATAACTTAAACCATGGCCATATAACCACCCCAAGTATCGCACCAATTATTGTCATTACCCAATCAATGTGATAACCAAGAAAAGCATTAATGAGCAAACAGAGCATTTGGTAGAGCAAACAACAAGGTAATATCCAAATGAGTTGCTGATCCATCGTGAAAAAATTAAATCTTGAAGACTGCCTGGCAGTTATCCTTGTCGTAACTAATAAAGCAAATGCATGCTCACCTATCACGGTTGATAATAAAATATCCAGACACATCCCTATAACAAGGATAGTTATTATTCTGAAATAATTTGGTAAATATAATTGTATGTACAATAATAAGAGTAAAACCCACGGTGGACGAGCACCGGCCAACCGTTCAGGCATCGGCAAAACAGTTAACATGAGAACTGCCGATAGTAAGCCCAGTATACGAAAGAAATTTGATTGATAGTTCATGCATGCTCGTCCAATGCATTAATACGTTCATTGATTTGTGCCGTTAATTGCTCATGTCCTGTTTCAGGCCAAATTAGTAATACTAAACGATTGCGGTTTAATAAAGCAATTGGGCGCACTTCAGCTCTAATAAACTCATCACCTGGTGTATCGATAACCTTAGCAACTTGTCCAACTGGATAACCCTCTGGGTATCGTCGCCCTAGGCCAGATGTCACCAGTATATCCCCAACTAAAATAGGAGATGTCTTAGATAAGTTAACCAGTGATAATTGACTGATATTATTAGAACCAACTAAAATGGAATGTTCTCCAGTCCGGCTATTTCGAACCGGCACCGCACTCTGTCCATCAGAAATAAGCAGAACAGTGCTAGTCATAATCCCTACATCAATGATTTGGCCGACAACACCTTTTGCATCTAATACAGGCTGTCCAGTGAATATACCATCACGCTTACCCTTATTGATCACTAAAATTTGTCGAGCATTACCGGCATCAACCGCAAGAATTTGTGCAGCCATTGTGCGAGCATTTGCATGACTTGACGCTGATAAAAGCTCTCTTAAATGTAAATTCTCATTACGAATGGCAAGCAGTTTCTGTAATTGTGCTTCCAATAATGTCTGCTTATAGCGAAGCTGAATATTTTCATTAATTAGCGCCGTCTTTGCCGTGAGTAAAGCTTGCACTCCCCCAATAATTCGTACAGGATAATCTACAGCATATTGGATAGGAGCTACTAATACAGTGCACATAGCCCTAATATAGTCTAAGCGATGAAAATGATGATCTGCAATCATCAAGCAAAATGATAGCCCTAAAGCCAAAATAAACTCTAGGCTAGAGTGTCTTGGCTTCTTAAAAAGCTTATTTCGCGAATTATTCGGTTGAGAGGAAATCACCGCCACGTATGTCCATGGTTTCTAAAGCCTTACCACCGCCACGCGCAACACAAGTCAACGGATCTTCTGCAACTAATACGGGCAAACCGGTTTCTTCCATGAGTAAAGAATCCATATTTTTCAATAAAGCACCTCCACCTGTTAAAACCATTCCTCGTTCTGCTATATCAGCAGCTAACTCAGGTGGAGCTAGCTCAAGTGCAGCTCTAACAGCTCCAACGATACCTGACAAAGGCTCTTGCAAAGCGTCGAGTATTTCAGTACTGGTTAGAGTAAAACTACGTGGCACTCCTTCAGCTAAATTTCTACCTCTTACCTCGATTTCAAAGAGATCACGACTAGGATAAGCCGAACCGATTTCATGCTTAATACGTTCAGCTGTTGTTTCACCTATCAACGTACCATAATTTCGCCGAACATAAGATACGATTGCATCATCAAACTTATCGCCTCCTATACGTACAGACTGATGATAAACAATACCACTGAGGGATATAATGGCAACTTCTGTTGTTCCCCCACCAATATCAACAACCATAGAACCACTGGCCTCTTCAACTGGCATGCCTGAGCCCAATGCAGCAGCCATCGGTTCTTCAATCAAGAATACTTCCCGAGCACCTGCCCCCATTGCTGATTCACGTATTGCACGCCGCTCAACTTGGGTAGAACCACAGGGAACACAGACAAGCACACGTGGACTTGGTCGCAAAAATTTATTTTCATGGACTTTATGAATAAAATGCTGCAACATTTTTTCAGTAACAAAAAAGTCAGCAATCACCCCATCTTTCATCGGACGTATGGCAGTAATATTCCCCGGAGTCCTACCCAGCATACGTTTCGCTTCCACACCAACAGCCGCAACACGCTTTTGGCCTGACTCGTTACGTAATGCAACTACGGATGGCTCATTAAGGACTATACCCTTATCTCTAACATAAATTAGAGTATTTGCTGTTCCTAAATCGATTGATAAATCATTAGAAAATGCACCCCGAAGCTTTCTAAACATTGACTAAGCCTACCTCGTTAATTTTTGCTATGAACTTTAACTGATATTTGCATGAAAATCGACAAATGATTTGCTAATCATTTGTATTATTGACAATAATTGCTGATTTTATTATGCCGATACAGTATGAATTCTAGGTGAACAATCGTGTCCACCTAGTCAGCTAGTATACCACGTTATTCAATTGTAAAAATCTCTTGAAGTTGTGATAAATGACTCTCAACATATTGTTTTCCAATACCCTTGACCTCAGCCAACTCTTCTACTGATTTAAACGCACCATGTTTTTCTCGATGACTAACTATAGCCTCAGCACGCTTAATGCCAATACCACTGATTATATGAGTGAGTTGTTGCGCATCTGCCTTATTTAAATTAACCTTATTAACTATTTGAGAGCTAGTTGTAGCCTGCTTTGCTACTATACCTTCTGCAGCTAAAGCTAAAGCTGGTGATAAAACTATCGATAATACGACTGGAACGTATTTAATTTTCATAAAAATCTCCTTATTGATTGGACTTCAAGTCTTATGCTTGCATACATAAGATCAATCAAGTATCGCAATATTTTTAGCGATTGTCGATACTTTGTTGCGCTGCATGCTTATATAACACATAGGCAACACTGGCAGTTAATTTTTGTACCATATCGATGTGTAAAAATTCATTAGGACCATGAGCATTTGAATGTGGCCCTAAAACACCCGTAATCATAAAATTTGCTTGCGGAAATCTTTCGCCTAACATGGCCATAAACGGTATTGAGCCACCCTCGCCCATATAAACAGCATTTTTCTTATAAAAAATTTGTGAAGCTTCTTCTATAGCCGCATGTAACCATGGTGATGAGGGAGGGGCTTGCCAACCATTGGCCGTATCTTCTATATCAAAATAAATTTTAGCATGGTAAGGAGGCTTTTCGGTTAACGCCCGACGCATAGCTACTGCTGCAACTTGAGCATTAATACCCGGAGGCAATCGCATGGATAATTTTAGGGTAGTTTTAGGACGTAAAACATTCCCAGCATTGGCAAGTTCAGGCAACCCTTCTGCACCGATAATCGTTAGCGCTGGACGCCAGGTTCGATTTAGAATTAATGATTGCGCCGAAAGATCCATCGGCTGCACTTGTTCAAGCAATGGAAATGATTGATAAACCTGTTCCGATAAAACCTGCGCACAGATGCAAGCCTCATCATAACGCTGTTGTGGAATTGAACAATGAAGTTCGGGTAATATAATCTCACCTGTCCGTTCATCCTCAATACGACTTAGCAATTGCCTAGCTACCCTAAAACTATCAGCTACTATACCGCTTGCATTGCCCGAATGAATCCCTTCACTGATCATCTCAACAGTAAGACAACCATTAACCAAACCGCGTAAAGACGTAGTAACCCATATTTGCTCATAGTTACCAGCTCCTGAATCCAGGCAAACAACTAAACTAGGGGTCCCTATTCGCTCTTTCAGTTGATCGATATAAAAAGGTAAGTCGTAACTACCACTTTCCTCGCAAGCTTCAATAAGAATCAAACAACGAGCATGTTTAGCGTGTTGCTTCTGCAAACCTTTGATTGCAGCCAAAGCGGCATAGATTGCATAACCATCATCGGCCGAACCACGTCCATATAAACGCCCGTCGCGTAATACAGGCATCCATGGACCGAGTCCTTCATGCCAACCATCCATTTCCGGTTGTTTATCAAGATGACCGTAAATGAGAACAGTATCATTAACTGACCCTGGTATATCAACTAGCAGCAAGGGGGTTCGGCCAGGTAGTCGCAATACATCAATCATCATGCCATCAAGGGAATGTAATCGACACCAAGATGCCAAATGATTGACTGCTTTATCCATATAACCATGCTCATTCCATTTTTGATCAAACTGCGGCGATTTATTGGGTATTGTTATGTAGTCGCTGAGACTAGGAATGATTTCAGCCTGCCAAAAATTAACTATATACTCATAGAGGATTTCGTAATTCAGCATGGGTATCCTTGATAATTGCAATAATTTTTGTAGTCGCTGATAGGATCTGTTGCGCTTTAATTTTTTCAATTATTTCAGTTCGCTGCTGATAAGCTTGTTCAATAGACCATATTAATCTATCAGGAGTTGGCTGCGCCTCACTAATCACCAGACTGATCCCTAAGGCTTGAAAATAATTTGCATTTTCAATTTGGTCACCACGACTTGACTGACGTGACAGTGGCAGTAAAACATGGGGTTTTGATAAAGCCAAAATTTCATACAATGTATTCGCCCCTGCTCTAGATACAATTACATCACTCGCAGCAAAAAAATGTGCTAATTCATCGTTTGCATATTCCAATTGGTAATAACCAAGACGCTTTAAATTAGCATCAACTTTGCCTTTACCACATAAATGAATAACCTGAAAGCGATTACACAAAGTGTCTAATGAACATCGAACTAATGCATTGATTAGATCAGATCCTTGACTACCACCAATAACCAATAAACAAGGTTTCTTGTCATTAAAGCCACATAGTGCTAATCCCTTCTCTTGACTGCCTTGAATAAGTTCTCGTCGAATTGGTGTGCCGGTAACCTCTACTTTTAATTGCTTCTTAAAATGGGTTCTTGCTGCCGGAAACGTCACACAAATCTTGTTTACAAATGGAAAACTTAAGCGGTTAGCTAACCCTGGGCTCAAATCAGATTCATGGGCAATAATTGGAATGCGATTTAACCAGGCACCAATAACCACCGGAAAAGCGACAAATCCTCCTTTAGAAAATACAACCTTCGCTCGAAGCCTACGTAATAAAAAAAAGGATTGCACAATACCCAAAACAATTTTGTATGGATCAAAAAAATTTTTCCAACTAAAATAGCGGCGCAACTTACCGCTCAATACAGGGTAGTAAGGAATATTTATTGAATGAATCAATGGTCGTTCAACACCATCATAAGAACCCATATATACAATTTGCCACGGCTCTTGCCGTAACTCTTCGATGATAGCCATATTCGGCACTACATGCCCGGCAGTACCTCCACCCGTAAAAACGATCGTTGCGCTCATAATGTATCCATTATCAGTAAACTTAAATCTATTGCATGGATTGACTTCGTAATCGCACCTACCGAAATATAATGTACGCCTGTTTTAGCGATATTGACTATAGTGTCTAAGCCAACACCACCAGATACTTCTAGCTGGCAACTAAATGATTGGTTGATAGCAACTGCTTCAAGTAACATATTGTAATTAAAATTATCTAATAAAATACGATCAGGTTTTGCTTGCAGTGCTTCACGTAATTGATCAATATTTTCAACTTCTACTTCTAGTAAACAATGCCCCTCAAGCTGTCGAGCTTTATTAATTGCTGCAGTAATTGAACCACAAGCTTTGATGTGATTTTCTTTAATAAGATAAGCATCATATAACCCCATGCGATGATTCATACCGCCAGCGCAAAAAACCGCATACTTTTGGGCCATCCGTAAACCTGGAATCGTCTTACGAGTATCTAGCAATTGAACATCATATTCTTTAATCAACTGTAAATATTGATATGTTTGCGTTGCAGTTGCTGAAAGCGTTTGTAAAAAATTTAACGCCGTACGTTCAGCAGTTAAAATACTTCTCGCCAAACCAGTTATCACACATAATGTCCGCGGTTGCAAAAGCCATGTCCCCTCATCAACCAACCAATTGATTTGCACACTAGGATCGATATGAGTAAAACTGGCATCAACCCATGCCTGACCACATACAAACATGCTTTCACGACTAATAATTTCTGCACGAACGATCAAATCATCAGGCAATAGTTGCGCAGTAATATCACCATCACCTAAATCCTCAATAAGCGCACGCTCAACATCTTGATTAATTTGTTGAATAGTTGGTTTCATTTAATAACCTTTACATAAAATTTTCTGCTTAACATATCATCGGAAACGATGCCTTCGCAAATAGAACAATAGGTCATGGACCTATCTATCGATCACTAACAACATTAGCATTCTTTTTTGCGATATCTTTGTTTTAACCAAAGTGGAGAAATTATAGTAGTCATAGTTACCATAAGAACAATTGCCGAAAATATTTGTTGTGATATGACTCCCAAAGTAATACCTATCGATGCAAATACTAATCCCACCTCTCCCCTGGGCAACATACCCACACCTATTAGCAAACGATCATCGGAGCACTTTCCGCCAAGACCACTAGCTAGCTTGCCTACTATTGCAACAGCTAATAAACTAAAAGCCAATAGCAAAACATGCCAATCCATAAACATTTCAAGCTTGACTTGCATGCCAACTAACATGAAAAATAAGGGCGCAAATACTGCTTCAAAAGGAGCAACCAGATGTTTTATCGTCAACCGTTTTTTCAGCTCATCTTCTCGCTTGAAAAAATCATCATTTAATATTATTCCAGCAATAAAAGCGCCAATAATACTTGCCAGTTGAACTAACGAAGCTAGCCATGATAGAAACATCGTTAAAATAAATGCAACGATCAGCTTGGACTCCCATAATGGAAAAAATGAGCACAGCTTCACCGCCCGTTTTATTGCCCAAGGTCCAAAAGCTAATGCTCCACCCAAAAACAGCAAAGCAAGCATGATAATACAGCTTATTTGCATTAAATTAATGCTATTTTCAAGTACGATATTACTAACGATTGCTAATAATAGCAGGGCTAAAACATCGTCCAATATAGCTGCACCTAAGATAGTTTGAGCCTCAGGGGTCTGTAATTTCATCATTTCTTTCAGCACACGAGCAGTAATTCCAACGCTGGTTGCAGTTAAAGTTGCTGCCACAAATAAATTAGTATGTAATGGAGAAGTCGGCAATAAATAATGCATCACTAACAAACCTAGTCCCAAAGGAGCCAGTACACCGATGACAGCAACTTGGGTCGATTGGCGTCCAGTACGTCTCAGTTGAGCCACTGAACTATCCAAGCCAACCATGAATAATAAAAAGATCACGCCATAACGCGAAAACATGTCTACAACATAAGTAACTTTAATTAATTCAATGGCATTTTTAGTGCTTAATGCATCATATATTCCTTTTGCATAAACGGTATTGACCATATTCAAATCTATCGCCTGAGCCAATGGTAATCCCGCTAAAATATCACGTACGATGTTATAAATAATTGGACCTTCGCGTAGGATAACCACAAGCTGTATGCCAAGAAAATAGCAAACATTACCCAATAAGAGCCCCATTAGCAGTTCGCCAAGAACCGCTGGCTGCTTAAGTTTCATTGCAATATAACGCCCAATTAGCCCAAACATAAAAATAAGCGTTATCCAGAAGATGACTGCCGTGGCTGGATCACTATGATTAGCTGTATTAGATGCAATACTCAGACCAGGCATGCAAGCAACGACTAATAAAACAAGACGATTGTTCAATTAATTATCCCAGAGTAAATATGACGATCAAAGAGATCTATCATGTTTGTTTCTAGCTAAATGTTATATTCAATCTAACGTTGAGTCTTTTTTAGCAAGAAATAAACAGGTTTCTAATACCGAATCTGGATTCAACGAAATGGTATCTATTCCTTGATCCATTAACCACTGAGCAAAATCAGGATGGTCAGAAGGTCCTTGTCCACAAATGCCAACATATTTACCCTGCGCCTTACAGGCTTTAATTGCCATGTGTAACAATAATTTAACAGCTTGATCGCGCTCATCAAATTGACCAGCGACCAGACCAGAATCACGATCTAATCCCAAAGTTAACTGCGTTAAATCATTAGAACCTATTGAAAAACCATCAAAATAATCTAAAAATTGATTAGCAAGCAATGCATTGGAGGGAAGTTCACACATCATAATAACGCGTAACCCATGTTCCCCTCGACGCAAACCATGCTGAGCAAGCGCATCAATAACCTGTCTAGCTTCATTGACAGTCCTAACGAATGGAATCATGATTTCAACGTTAGTAAAGCCCATCTCCTCACGAACTCGCTTTAATGCAACACATTCAAGAGCAAAGCAATCAGAGAAATCAGGAGAAATATATCGTGATGCACCTCTAAAACCCAACATTGGATTTTCTTCATCCGGTTCAAATGCGCGACCACCAACCAAATTAGCATACTCATTGGATTTAAAATCAGACAGTCTAACGATGACTTTTTTAGGATAGAAAGCTGCTGCAATAGTAGCAATTCCCTCTTTTAAGCGCTCAATGAAATAGTCTACTGGTGAAGAATATGCTGCTGTTTTTTCACTGATAAACTTTTTTAACGTTAAGTCATTGATGGCATCGTATTGCAACAGTGCTTTTGGATGTATACCTATGCTATTTGAAATTAAGAATTCCAGTCTAGCGAGACCAACTCCACCATTTGGGATCGATTGAAAAGTAAATGCTCGCTCCGGATTACCAACATTTAACATAACGGTTAGTGGTAACTCTGGCATTGTATCAACATCCAATGTGGAGCGCTCAAATGGCAACAGACCTTGATACACATACCCTGTATCACCATCTGCACAACTTACAGTGACCAGTTCACCATCTCCAATGATATCGGTAGCATCACCGCAACCAACAACCGCAGGGATTCCTAATTCACGAGCAATAATGGCAGCATGACAAGTTCGTCCTCCACGATTAGTGACGATTGCCGCTGCTTTTTTCATCACAGGTTCCCAATCAGGATCAGTCATGTCGGATACTAATACATCGCCCGGTTCTACTCGATGTATCTCGCTAATATCTTGAATAACTTTGACCTTACCTTGACCTATACGCTGACCTATACTCCTACCCTCACTCAATACATTGCCTTGCTCTTTTAGTGCATAACGTTCAAGCACTTGTTTGCCTGCACGACTTTTTACCGTCTCTGGACGAGCTTGCAAAATATATAACTGGCCGTTTTCACCATCTTTAGCCCATTCAATATCCATGGGACGACCATAGTGTTGTTCTATCACCATAGCATGTTTAGCTAGCAGCTCAATTTCATGTGTTTCTAGTGAGAATTTATGTTGCAAGGCCTTATCAACTTCAACAATTTTAACTGCATGATCACCTGGGGATCCCAGATCAGAGTAAATCATCTTCGTCGCTTTATTACCCAAATTACGACGAATAATAGCTGACTTTCCTGCTAACAATGCTGGTTTATGAACATAAAATTCGTCCGGATTTACTGCACCTTGCACAACCATCTCACCTAAACCATACGACGAAGTAATAAATACAACCTGATCAAATCCCGATTCGGTATCAATAGTAAACATCACTCCACTAACAGCCAAATCACTACGAATCATTTGTTGGATACCTGCAGATAACGCAACATCATGATGAGCAAAACCATGGTGGACTCTGTATGCGATCGCTCGATCGTTAAACAACGAAGCAAAAACCAACTTGATTGCATGTAACACTGCATCGACACCAACAACATTTAAATAGGTTTCTTGTTGACCAGCAAATGAAGCATCAGGTAAATCTTCAGCAGTAGCGGATGATCGAACGGCAACACTAAATGTCTCATGACCTATCTGCTTGCAAAGCGCTAGGTAAGCCGTGCGAATAGAGCTCTCAAATTGTTCGGTAAAAGGAGTAGCAATCACCCAATCACGAATGTTTCTTCCCACGGTGGCTAATTCGGTAACATCTTCGATATCTAGCGTCTTTAGTGACTGATATATTTTTTTATCAAGATTATTTTGTGCTAAAAATTCTCGAAATGAATCTGCTGTCGTAGCGAACCCTCCCGGTACCAAGACACCAGAAGCAGATAGATGCGTGATCAACTCGCCCAAAGACGCATTTTTACCACCGACCTGCTCTAAATCATTGATCCCTAACTGTTGAAAATTGATCGTATGTACATTCGCCACTATGAAAACCTCTATGCTCAAAATTATTGTTCATTCTACTCAAGTTAGCAGCCGAAGTGAATGAGCGCCACTAAGTAATACTCTTGCTTATAAAAAAAAATGAATGATAGGATGATAGAACGGATGCATAGCCATGAAAACACTGATCGTTCACGGCTGTCGCATTAAAATTTAATCAATCGGTTGTAGGTTGGGCCTTGGCCTGAAGT
>JBMLTO010000113.1:0-3382 GCA_049239925.1 Legionella sp.
CCTTAGCCTGGGGCCTTCATCATGATTAAAAAAAAGTGAAGATCCTACAGGCCAAAGCCCAACCTACAACAGATTGATTAAATTTTAATGCGACAGCCGTGATCAACCATCCCATCAGAGCCTAGGAGCGGTCGTATTCGTATGGACAATAGCTTGATTACGATCAATTTTTTTGCTGGTCATGCTAAACCAATAATTATCCATTTGCTTGATAGCATTAGGCTTCACAGGCTTTTGATGATAGATAGATTCTATATTTTTGAGTTTATTAGCGATAAAATCAATCAAATTGTCAATTGAGCGAATGGAGATAGGCTGACTACCAAAATAGAGTTTAGTTATAGTATATATTTGTACCATATCGGCTGTATTACTAAACAATTCTACATTTGAATCCAGCTCGGATGGCAATGCGATGGATGCAAAACGATGCGCCAATAACTCTAGCAGTTGCTGATAAAAAACGGATGGATTATGGCTGTATGGCGAAGCCAATAATAATTTTTTTAATTGTTCTGCTGGTGCTAATGGCAAGCGATCTATCCATCTTTTGAGTAAAATATTAAACTCTATATTATTAGCAGTTGAACAATTTTTGTTCGACAAAAAGATTCTTGCTATCGAATTCAGAAGAAGCAATAAAGTTAATTGTTCATGTTCGGCTAAAAATTTACTTTGATCGAGAACGAATGGCATGAATATAGATAAGATTACAGCTGGGTTCCTATAAGAACAAGCGGTGGTAAAAATCTTGTTATTGCTAATAGTCGTTAACCATAAAGTAGTACTTTCGTATCGTCCCCAGGTAAAACTTTCTAAAGATGGTTTTATTATTGATAACATCAGCTGGCCATAGACAAAACCAGCTTTTTGGAAATCATTTTTTATAAATAATGGGCTAATTATTTCATGTATTACTGCCGCTTCTTTCGCGACAAAATTTCTGAATTCTAAATAAGCGACAGGGTAAGCAAAATATTCAGAGAAATACTCAAATTTATGAGTCATAATCGAAAACAATAATACTTCTAATCGTCTTATTGTCTCTTGGTATTCAAATTTATAATCGCTCACTACCTTTTTAGATGAACGAAACACCATTCCCTCATCTATGAGATCAAAACGAATCTGATCGGCATAATAAGGCAAGTAATCTATAAATAATTTGCGAAAATAACGAGTATTAATTTTAAAACAAGACTCAAAACCTTCATCAGTAAATCGAGTCAATATTCCAGATACGCTTAATACTCGATGATAAAGGAGCCCTGATATTCGCTGCTTGTATAAATTTTCTTTTTCATCAGGTGGTAATTTATTGACAAAAGAACAAAATTTCTCGTAAGCCTGACTCGCTTCTAGAATTGCGTAGTCAAGAAATTCTTGTACTTCTTTATACTCCTCTCGAGCAGGAGGCGGTTTTTCAAAATGGACATCAGCATTTACTAACTCTTTGATTGCCATTAGTGTAGATAACTTTAATGAAGGCTCAGGTTCTTTCATGGCAATGACAAATCGCTTAAATCGTTCATTTGCAAACTCCAACCGCCTGACTTCTATTGGACTAAACTCTTGGCTGCAAATACCACCGCCAGGATAGTAATTTAGGAATAAATGATTATTATCTATATAATAATATCTCTCTGATACCAATAGGCAGATCAACGATTGATTACTTTCAGAAACAATAAAATGATCCAATGGATAATTTATTAAATACTCACGGTAAGTTAGCTCTTTATCAAAATCAGGCAGCAATGTTGGCATTAGAAAGCGATAATAATTATCAGGAATTAATCCTGCACCACACATCAATTGAGCCAAGACAATCCAACTGCGATTCAGACTATAGTGAATACTGCGTGTATTATAACGAGTATAATCAAATTGCGTATCTATAACAGTTAACCAACGTTGTTTATAAAGCAACGCTAACTCTGATACAATATCTTGATCTATTTTATTGCCCGTACGCTTTTTAATAGACGCCAGTGTAGTAGCAATTTTTTCACGAATATTTCGATCTTTGTCATCTAAATGCATCAATCCATTAATCAGTGCAGACTTATCAAAATAAGGGCCTAGTTTATTATCCCAGAAAAAGTTAGCTAATGGAGGTAACTTTGCATGGGTAGATATTAGCGAGCGATCCATAGACGCTAAGTGTGCTGCTATCAGTCGAGTAGCATATGATAACTTTTCCAGATCGTTACTAAGACAATCGCAAAGTAAATCTGCAAAAAGCAACTCTTCTGTTCCTAAAACTATTATTTGTCCATAAAGAAAATTTACATCCCGAGCATGGAACTGCAATAAAAAATTGCTCCATACTATCAATTTATCTTTTACAGCTAACACATTCCCGTTAGTCGCGATTGCAGAAAAATAAAAATCCATGGCCTCCAACAATGATTCTAAAAAAACACGAAATACTTGTCCTTTTTTCAACCAAAATTGAGCATGATTTTTAATAATATAATGCCAATAACCAGTATAATCTATATCAGCATGTTTAAATTTGGGACCAATTTTAGATCTAAGCCTGTTTAACTCCTTCAAAGACCATGGAACATCAGCCTTATCAGCCATGGCCAATTTCTTTGAAAATTCAATATCCATCGCCCCTTGCTGCATAGACGACTGAATCAAAAAGCAGCGACAATCATATAAAGTTTTATTATCATCACTAAGAATATAATGATAGGGTTCAGTAGAGGATAGTGGTGTTTGAGCACGAGACAATGAACTCGGTACTAATTTAGCTTGTGGAATTAAAATGTCTAATACAGTCTTATTGACGACATTTGACAAGTCTGATGCCAACGCCATCCATGGAGTATTATATAATGATTGACTACGAGTATAATCATATGTTGTGTCAACGATTAGTTCCCAGCGCTTTTTAAATATATTCAATAAACAATTAAAATGCTGTTTTGTTAAAGATTGATGATGAGAATATGCCGTAAATTGCCCAGAAATTTCAGATACAAAATCTCTATCGAATTGTTCAAGATTGGTTGTTTGGTGCACATCTTGAATAAACTGATCTATTCTAACTTTCTGCATGAAGATATCCTATGAACAAGCATTCAGTAACTGAGTCGATCAGTGATCTTTTACATGAGCAAGCTTGGAGAATTAGTCAGATCATTGATTCTCGATGAATATGACATAGTTAATTTATAATAACAAGATTTTTGTAAATTAGCTTTTTACCTGACTGTCAGCACCTGAATTCTGAATGACGTCATTCATCACCCGCTCTGAGCTCTAGACGAAACCATCCTTGGCAAACATTTAAAGCCGGCAGGCCACTTCTATTCTTTAGATCATACGAAAATCTTGCTGCCAGCGATTGTTCAAAACCGACCGTCCTGCC
>JBMLTO010000114.1:0-10969 GCA_049239925.1 Legionella sp.
TCAAATTATGTTCAATGAACTGCAATTATTGAAGGCTGCTGCGTAAGGTGAGTTATCGATAAACGCTGCAATCCCAAGCTCCTGACATAGAGCTGAAACCAGACCAAGATGGTCAATAGATTTTGATGTGCAATCTTGTAGGTTCACTTTTCTTTCACCAAAAGTGAGTAATAGGTCAAAATTAGGGTTCCAGGTCAACTTTTTTTTGATGAATTTTACTGAAATTCAAAATTCAGGTGCGGAATGAGAGATCTTTCATTCGGATCGCGGTTCACAATATGCATCAAAGGATTTTAAGCAATACTTAAAAAAGTATGGTTTTCAAGCCAGTATGAGTGGCAAAGGAAACTGTTTTGACAATGTGGTTGCCGAAACATTTTTTCATTTATTAACAGTAGCACTTATCCATGATGAGAAATTCTATACACGAATGGCTGCAAAAAGTGAAATTTTTAATGACATTGAAATTTTTTATAATCGGAATCGATTACATTCGACGTTAAACTATTGCACACCGTTTGAATTTGAAGAAGAATACATGACAAAAGAAGTGGCCTAATGTTTTCTTTAGAAAAACGGATCAAGATCAGTTTTTAATAAGGGCGGTTGTTAGATTTTTATGAGTCAATCGGCATTGTATGTACTCTTAACATTGGTGTTTTTTGAGTGGTTGGATTTTAGTTTATATCTATATTTAGCCAGGGATCTGTTTGCCAAACAATTCTTTCCGCCCTCAAATTATAATTTAATGCTTAGTTTTGTATTATTTGCAGCTGGTTATTTAGCTCGACCTCTAGGTGGGTGGTTATTTGGTCGCATAGCTGATCAGAATGGACGGCGAAAACCGCTGCTCTGGTCTTCTGCTCTGATGGGAGTAGCTACTATTGGAATTTGTCTTATCCCGAATTACACGCAAATAGGTCTTTTATCAACCTCTTTTTTGTTGGCTTTACGTATATGTCAGGGCTTGGCATTAGGGGGAGAAGTTAATACGTCAGCCATGTACTTGATCGAGCACAGCTCTAAAAAAACTATGATAGCTGGAAGCTTGAGTGCGGCAATTGGTGCATTAGGCATGTTTGTGGGTGGCATGTTGGCTGCCCTTATTCAAAGCATAACTATTTCTTGGTTATGGCGTGTAATATTTGCCTGTGTTGGTTTTTTTTCATTAGCGGTCTGTTATTGTCGTAAACAATTAGCTGAATCACCAGAATTCAGTAAGCAACAATTGCCTGCGGTCTTGGGATTTTGGCAATCGCACTGGCGAGGTCTTTGCAATATTGCTGCTGCAGGCTCTTTTGTGAGCGTTACTATTTATTTATGCAATGTATTTTGGTTGTCATTTGCTATCGATCACAAGTTATGGAGCAACCTTCAATGCCTTTGGATTGCTTCTTTTGCACAGTGTGCATCAGCCTTTTTGGCATTACCAATTGCTATGATTGCTAAACCCGAGCATGCTTCAGGCTTGCTGAGGCTGAGCATGCTATTGAGTATTCTTGTCGCCCCTACGCTATTTTATTTTACTGAACAACAGATGGTTCATGCCGTACTGTTTGCTTTGGCTGGATATGTTTGCACCAATGGTTTGCTTTGTGCTTCGTTATATTATTTTTTATATCAGCAACTTCCTCCTTATTATCGTTGTCGCGGTGTTTCTACGACCTGGGCTATTGCTGCAACATTAGGTGCTGTTTGTTTGCCAATAGCTCAGCATGGAATACTCAGCGGGTTTTATTGGTTGCCTGGATTTTTGGTGGCCGTTAATTCATTACTTTGTTTTCTTATTATCAATTTTTGTCGTACTAATGATCGCTCGATCTTGGTCAGATTTCCCTAATTTGTTCCCTTTCATGTGCAACGAGTATGGTTTGGTTTTTTTTTGAGCTACTTGCGGGTTGTTTTTTAAGGAGCTGACTAAAATACAGGGTTCGTTTGCTCTTTTTGCATGTTTTAAAAGCGGTAAATGTGACAATAAATACTTTTTCACGATATGATAAGCAAATTATAATTTTTATGTCATATATGATTACTGATTACGTTAAAACGTCTACGCAATTCCTGTTACCCAAGCGTCGGTTAACAGCCCTTGCTGGATTATTAGCAAATGTGAGGCTTCCGATCGTTAAAAATTGTTTAATTAAGCATTTCATTAAGGCTTATCAAGTTAATATGTCAGAAGCACAAGAGGAAAGTCCTATAAACTATCCTACGTTTAATGATTTTTTTATCCGGCGCTTAAAGTCTAATGTGCGAATAATCGCTGATGCTGATATCGTATCTCCTGTGGATGGGTATATTAGCGAGGTTGGGTGCATTGATTCTGGTACATTAATTCAGGCTAAGGGCCATTATTATTCGGTAACCGATCTTCTGGGTGGTGATAAGGGCTATGCGCAGCAATTTCAGCAGGGTAGATTTGCAACTTTGTATTTATCGCCGCAAGATTATCATCGAGTTCATATGCCTCTCGATGCTACTTTGAAAAAAATGGTTTATCTACCGGGTCGCTTGTTTTCTGTTCAGCCAAGAACAGCAAGAGTGATTCCTAACCTTTTTGCACGTAATGAACGTCTTGTGGTTCTCTTTGATACTCAGATAGGTCCAATGGCTATGGTTTTAGTTGGAGCTGCTATTGTTGGAACCATAGGGACAAGTTGGCATGGTGATGTCACTAGAGGACGTCATCCTATCGAGTTTAATTATAATTCCGATGGTGATATTGCTACAGCATTTAAAAAAATTAGTGAAATGGGCTATTTCAAATTAGGATCTACTGTTATTTTGTTGTTTGCGCAAGGGCATAAAATGCAGTGGTTGATCAACTCCCAAAAAAGCAATCAAATACGCCTTGGTGAGCCTTTGGGGCGATTTAGCTAAGTGGGTTGATTGTGAGCCGTTTGCAGGAAAATTTATTCAGATGTAAAGATAATATTGCCTACTAATATTTTCAAATCATTAAGGTGGCTAAAGCTTGAATTTTTATTATTCTTTTTGATCTTTCTGGTCTTTTGTATTACAATTTGTGTTTCTTTGGATCTTTTGGCGAGGCATTATGACTCATATAACCAACAGTTTTTCATCTATAACTACAAAGAAGGTAATGGATTATGATCTTTATTCTCGGCTGGTTGAGTGGCCTGATGAGATTGACAGTATATCGTTTTATAAGCCGGTTCAGGGTACTGTGCCTGCATATATCCAGTTCATTGAGTTATGCTATCGAATTAAGCAAGAACCAGAGGGGCAAGCGGAGCAAATTAAGCTTGAATTACAGAAAATATTTGCTTATTTGTTACAACATGTAAACGCACAGCCAGAGAGGGAGCGTGAAAAGCAACAAATGTTTCTCTGTACCAATCTTTTCAACCTTTATCCTGCACTGATTGATACTCAAGCAAATGATCCACAGTTGATTAAGTATGATATACAAACAATTTTAAATTATTTATCGCAAAACAACAGGGCATGGGTCAAAACCTGTTTGTTACAGGCGTTGAAGAGACGGTTCAAGCAGTTACAGGTCGAGAGCCATTCGCAGCTGCATGATAAATTACTTGATGTTGCCTATTTGGGTTCTGAAGTTGCTAATATTGGGATCGTGCTGCAAGAAGTTGTTGGTGGTTTATTGTTGGGGCCTAAGTGGATTGCCATCGGTATTGCTGTTAGCCGCTATTCGAATCCAGTGATTTATGCATTTAAGGCAGTACAACGCTTATTTAAATTCACGGGTCGAAATTTCTTAAATTTAGAATTTTTCGAAGATGACGTTGGTATAAATCCACACCAGGATTTCTGGGATCTATTAAGTGCAGGGATTTTCATAATAATTACTGGCTTGTTAGTCGTTAACACGCCTCTGATGAATTCACTTGCTTGGTTATTAGCGCCAGTAGGTTTGTGTATTGTGTGGAAGTCGGAGTATGGGTATCAAAATGAGCGAGCAGCTGATCGATTAATGAATATGAACGAATCGGATGGTTTATTTTCCCAAGAAGATCAGATAGAAGCTGCAAGGATAGCGCGTCATAAGAAAATTGCTAGTTATGCGTTATTCGGTGTTATTTTGGGTATAACCGTCGGAATGTTAGCCGTGCATGCAGCTTCTGTGCCTGGTTTAAATCTAATTTTTAATGAAAAATCGTTAGGGATGATTACCGGTCTTTCGGGAGGAATACTTACTTGCTTGGCTGCTATACGCGCTGGCAATTTCTTTTGGGAACGTCAGGGTAATTTGTTACAACGAGCAGAGATTAAGCCTGAGCCCGTTAGTGAAAACATAATCAACCTGCTTGCTAAATCAATAGCGCGTTCTAGCGTTGCTATATACAAAGCTGTTTTACGAGTTTCTACAAATGTCCCTGTTACTATCGTAACGCATTTGCGATCACTGGAACTATGGCAAAAATTATCAATTATAACGTCTTGTTTGCTGCTCTTTTTAGTTCTGAATTTAACCTCAATTAGTTTATCTTCTGCTGTTGGTTTTATGACAATTGCGGCCTATTGGACAGTGGGGTTGGCTATGGAATTTGTTTGGATACTTAAAGAGCCTTTTGCTTGGGTTCGCAGCAAGGATCATAGCAATTGTTCAAACATGGTGGCTAATCCTTATCGCTCAGAAATAGAGGTAAATAATGCTTTCATAAAAATCAAAGAAGTGGCGACTGGTAAGCCGTCTTTCACTGTTCCTAACGATGATCAACAATTGACTTCATTGGCCATATCTTTCGACTCTGTTCAGGTATCGCCAATGGTTGCTCTAGTTGCGATTGATGATAGTGGTGATAAACAAGAATATTCATTTGCGCCTGCCTAGAATAATGGATAACCTAGGCAACTATCTATAACTGGGTTTTAGTCTGATCTTATTAGGGCGTGTGGATGCCAGGCTTGCCTTATCGGTTAGTTAAAAACAAAAAGCAACGTTAAAATTGTTAGCGTTTATAGGGAGATAGTCTATGCCAACAGTTCATGAGAAGCAATTAGCTCGATTTCAACTCATGTTTGATTATATATTTGCATGGCGTTTGCAAGCGAAAGAACAAAAGAATTATCACGACCAAAAAAATAATCATAGCAACTTTTCTTCATCATCCAGCCCTGAAAGCGTCAAATCCATTTCATACACCTTTTACTCTGATGATGTGGCAAAAACATTTAAGTTGCGACCTGTCCGTGGTGATGGTGATTGTTTTTTTCATGCTATCAATCAAGCTGATTTTAATAGAGCCTGTTTAGTCGAAAAATTGTTGCAAAATCCTACCGATGAAGTGCGTGCAGTTTTTTCATCAGAAATTTGCCAATTCCTTTATTTAGGGTGGACTCGTTCTCATCTGGATGAAGCTGAAAATAATGCTTGTCGAAAACTGTTAACAAATGATATTGAAAAGTTGTTTTTACGCTTAAATGATGCTGAACAACAGTTTTCAATTGCGTTATTCCAAGCTCGTATGAGACTCGGTGAAGCTGAGACTAAAGGCAAAACTCCACAAGAATTGCTCAACCTTTTGAATCAACAACAGCAACAAATACCATTGATAAACGGGTTAAACCAGACGTATAAAGATATTAAAGGAATTAACCAATCGATTTATAATTATTGTTTCAATGAGACGATATTTAAAGATTATGTCCGATTGTATCTAAATGAGGCAAAAGGCTATATTCCTTTTTCACGTGATGTAGGAACAGAACTATCAATAAATACCATTGATATCATTAACCAATTGTTCCAAGTGCAGATACAAGTATATTTATCTCATCCTGTTCATAAAGACCAACTAGTATTAGTGACTCAGCCTTGTGATGGGGAACCTATTCCTATTTTTCATGATGGAGTAAATCATTTTTCAGGTTTAGTGATCTGGGATAAAAAGCAAGAAGAACAGTTTATAGAACCTAAACTTAGTGCTAACCGGTCTGTATCTAAGAAGTTATGGACGGATACCTTTGTTACGACTAAAAACATAACCAGCCATACAAAAGGCGAAGATGATACCTTTCGTATTTTCAAAGATATTATGAGTCTTTTAAAGGGTGAATCTTCGCCACTAACTATCAATGAAGATGGCACAGGGACGGCAGAAGATTCGTTGACTTTACGTGATTTTGTTACCGATCTACAGCGAGCACCTTGGATTGAGAGTGATAGCAAGGTGCTATTTAGTAACAGTTGGTTCGTTTCCAATGATGATTATCATAACTGCTTAATTAAGTTTAGTGACTTGCAATCCGGCAACGTTTTGATAACTAAAGACGTTATTAATATCTATTGTGATTACAATAAAGATAATGTTGACAGTAGTAAGTTTGAAGTTCGTTATGAAAAAGAAAAAAAATTACCAGTTTACTTTAGGGTAAACAAAGTAGACCATCAGAAATTATTTGAAGAACTTTTTTTATGGGTAGGAAAGACTGAAAATTTATCAGATTTATCTGATATGATTCATGATGAAGGATGTTCTAACTTATCCTTGTTACTTCTCACGGCAATTGATCACCACGTGAATCAGGATATTGAATATGCGCGTAAAGGAGCCATCGATAAATATTTATCATTTGATAAGAGTGAACATTTGTCTGCAGAAGATATGAAACTATGCTTGCGTGGTTTACATCAGGGCAACGCAGCTGGTGTTCTAGCAATGATCAGTAAAACTTATCGATTTGGAAAGGAAGAGGATAATGAGTATGACTTTATGTCAAACTCTCATCTTGCTAAAATAAAGTACAAACGGGAAAAAGATACGTTTATTTTTGAAGTGTATTTTCCTGTCCATTATCTAGTTCACAATTCGATGCATTATCATGTCCCAAAAGGAGAAAAAAAACCGGTTGAAGTCCCTGATCATGAATGGCTATCTGAGCGTACGAAATATCCCAATAATGAAAAAATATTCTCGATTACGTCGAGAGTTGCCATTGATTTAAGTCGTTTTCAATTGACTACAAAAGGTGCAATCATACCTGGAGCCGAGGCAAAAGTAATTGTAGAAGGTTTTTCGCCTAATTTTAGATACATCGGCCCAAGCTGGGAGAGTGCTCGTAAGCATGGTATCGACATAAATTTAGAGAGCGGTAGTCATTATGTCGTGGCGATAAGTATTGATCAATGGATTGATGAAGTATTACAAGATGATAAGCAATTAAAAGATCTGATTAAGAAAACTTTAATGGGCAGTCTTGCCAAAATCAAAGAATTAATTAAGCAAATAATACAGGTAGGTAATACCGAACCGATGCAACAAGAAAAATTATTATCAACAATTTTATCATTGTATGTAGAGGCTGAAACTGTTGGTGAGCTAAAGAAGATTGTAAAACAGTTTGCAGCCAATGTTGCCCAAAATGTTAATAATATGAGACAGAAAAAGCGAGAGTTGTTTGATAGTTTATCTAATGTACGCGAAATTTTCTTAAACCGATTAAAAAACAAAGAAAGTTTCCTAAGTCTTTTAGACTTAGGTTATGCTGAGCTTTTGCTCATTTTTATGAAACTTAATCCAATAGAAATTGAATATCTCCATCGTATTTTGAAAGGTCAATCGGTACGATTGATGCATGAAAGTGCTGATTATTTGCAACGATGTGGTGGTGATAACTATGTAGAGTTATACCCAACGTTAAAACTCACAAAGAATTACTCTGGTTGGATGATACTATGTGAGCAAATTAAGAAGATTTTTACTGAGATCAATAACTGTTATGCCGATGCGCTCACCATGTGCTCCAGATGTTTGATAGTATTACAGTCATTAAGCGTCGCATCATCACAAGAATCATTACAAGCAGTCATATTTTATCATGCCACAACAAAAGCATTGGAAAAGCCTCAAGAGTTGATGGTTGAGTATGAAAAAATTGATGAACATATTGATGCTTCAGATTGGCTAGCAGATCTGTTATTCATGAAAATCCTAGATAATTATGAAAATATCATTACCTCGGAAATGGTTAAATCCAGCTCGACTATCGGGGAAAGTATTAAATACTTTGTTGCAGTGATAGAAGAAGTTGTAGAAAAAAGCAACTTATCGATTCTTAGGTCATCCGTTAATTTTAATATTAGTCAGCCGGCTGATCTTCCTTCATTTTTTAGGCTTTATTTTGAAAACTTTTTGAAAGTACAGAATAAAGTCAGTCCGTTAACGGTAGATATGACGCTATATTCTTTTCTGAAACCATCAGTGAATATCGTACTAAAAGAGGCTTTCACCGGGATGACTCCACCCTCTAGTCACAGTGCAAGCCCCTATCCGATTAATAGACGATTACATCGGCGTAGCATTTCCGCCAATCTGAATGTAAGTGAGAGTATTGGTGCAATGATTTCCCCGTTACCTTCCAGGAGAAATAGTGCCCGATTTACTCCTGAAAGCCCTCGTATGTCGAAAGTAACAAAAAACATGCTTCATCCTGAGTTTGGTCATCGTGTATCACCAGGACAAACAATGGAAGGCAATCCATTGGATGATGAAGGTTCAATCTTGATTATTTCAGATGCATTAGAGTCAACAACATTGAGTGCATTAAACTCACCTGCACATCAGAAAGAAAATGATGTTGTATCCAATCCTTCCAGGCGAAGTTTGAGTGTTTATTTGAGTGATAATCGTCGACGTCATTTGTCCGCAAGTTCTAGTTCATCAAATATGAATAGCACGCAGGATTCCCAAGCAGAGTTATCAATAAGCACCAGTCCCGACCGTAATAGTTTTGAACAAGAGTATAGAACGCAACATACCAATACTTCTTCATCGACGTTAACAATTACGATCCCCAATGTTGATAATATTCCTTCGTATGGAAACGATCCTACTGATTCAGTCGATCCCGATATTGAGCCGACCCTTGCTAGAAAAATGATCAAGTTTAGCTTGTCAACGTTTAAGCAGGTTAGAAGTTTTTCTAAGGGAGAGGCTGGGGCTATCTTATGGGGAAATAATTTTATTTTTGCACAAACGATTATTGGGGGATGTGCTATTTTTTACTCCTGTGATCAATTGATAACGCCTTATCCAGATGCAAGGCAAAAAGCACAGTTTCCGTTGATGGGGATTGAGTGCTTAGTTGGAACGATTAGTGCCTTAGCTGCCCGTCAAAGTATTTTGAATCCAGGACGAGGTAAAAGCACATTGGCTAGACTAACCGAGGCTCTCAGTTATACATTAATGACACACGTCTATTTAACTAACTTGGCGATTATCATCGAGCAGATTATCTACCCAGACAAGCAAACTATTTCTGATCAGTCTTGGTTTCTTGAATTAAATGGTTTGCAGTTCGTAATTTTTATTCCCAGTATTTTATGGCGTACAGACCTCAAAAGTCTAAAAAGAGCTATGTCTCCGTCATTAGCACAAGTTATTGATAATTGTTTAGAGTTTTTGTGGATAAATGCTATTTTGCATATCGATCAGAAAGTTTGTCATCTTATACCCAAAGATCCTAAACTCAATTTAATCTTACAAATACCACTATGCGTTGCTTCAGCAGCGATAGTCGTATTGCGAAATAAATTTCCTCTATATCGCAATAGAACGTTGTTAGTGGTTTCTTACATGGCTGTCTGTGGTTATGTTGGGTTGTTTATCGAGAATATAGTCTCTCCACATTCTATTTATCCGACAGCTAAGAGTGGGGTAGAAACCTTTAATGCAGAAGTATGGGCTAGAGTTGCATATTATCTTCTTTCATTTGGTTACAGCTTATATGCGATTGCTCGGTATGGTTTAGAGTTTGCTCGTCGTTATAATGAGCACCCATCAATTGCAATTGTGCCGTATGATGCTGATGGTGAAGCTCATGGTTATCAGCCGTTGGACAGTCCTGAAGCAGTTGAATTGTTTGAAAGTAAAATTCGAAAGGCAAATACTAAGGAGCATGCTTCTAATAATAAAAGAGAAGAACAACAACAACTGCAAGATGACCTAAACGAATTGCTCCGAGAGCGGTTTCTCTCCCATGAGCATACATTTTTTCACCCTCGATCGTTGGCTAATAAGCCTGATGAGCCTGATGCTGTTGAGAGGGGGTGCTGGTCTAGACTTAAATCAAACTGCATTATTATGTAGAATAAATACCTTAAATGATTTTTTGTTGAACTATAATTAAAATAGTATAACTTTTTAAGGATGGTTATGATGAAAAAAATTAATAGATGGTTATGGTTGCCCGTATTTGCATTAGGTTTAGTATCCAATTCATTTTCGGGTGATGTTCTTATGGGCAAACACAATGCATCAGCCCACCAAGACAGGTATTTATTCGTTCAGTCTGCCAATAAAATTTCAATAAAAATTGATGCAAAGCATGATAAACAATATACCATTACTCTAACGGGTGTTGCGCCTTATGTTGGTTATTTCTCTGATCGTCCAGTGAGGCGAGCGGGCTCAATGTCAGCTGCTGACTTTATGAAATTTTGGAGACAACGTGGTAATAATAGTTTCCAAGAGAGCTCACCCAACGCTAATTTAAGTGCCGTACCCTTTGACCCTAAAAGTATTGGTACCCCGTTAAATTTTGCCTTTCAATTAATGAGTCCCCAATATAATAACAATTTAAAAACAATGACTTATACGGCAGTTTTGCTCGAAGGCAATATGAATGAGCTTAAAAAATCTACAATTTTGTACCATGCAACGTTGTTTATTGATGACGCTTGTTTATCCTGTTGGGGCGGCTAATCTGTAAGTATCCCCTAAATTAAGATCATTTAAAAATAGAGCTTCTCCGTCATAATAGGTCAACTAAGGAGAAGCTGCATGAAGAAATCAAAATTTACTGAAGCACAAATAATAACCATTATAGCTCGGATTCCGCACCTGATTTTATGAATAAACAGCCCAGTATCTATCGCCTAAGCAGAGCAAGATAATTTTTTGCCTTTCATTTAAATTCAGAATTACCTTATTTTTAAAAAAACCAGAACGCATCGAGGCCTTGCTAATGGTGATGACCTGCT
>JBMLTO010000115.1:0-6190 GCA_049239925.1 Legionella sp.
TATAAAGCTTTTTTCTGAATGCTATATCATAGAACTCATTTTTCATGGTTCGATGCAAACGCTCACACATGCCATTGGTTTGTGCAGCGCTATCTGATTATTCTGAAAGGAATAAATTAGTCATTAGCCAAATAGAACCAGGATGTTTGTCGGGGCAATTTGAAAGAGGAAATGGTATAACATTGACTCTGAGTAACGGCAAAGTGTTTGATATTTCAATTACTGAGGTTTAATCATGCAACTTGTTAAAATTGAAAAAGCGCAACCAGAAGATGCGCAAGAAATAATTAATTTTTTAAACAGCGTAGGTGGTGAAACGGACTATCTTACCTTTGGTTTAAATGAATTTCCTATTTCAGTTGCAGAAGAAGTAGACCTTATTAAAGAATGTCTTGCAAAGGACAATTCATTAATGTTGGTTGCAAAAATAGACAATAAAATTGCCTCACAATTGTTTCTTGATGTATCCATGCAGCCTCGTCTATCCCACATAGGGCATTTAGGATTAACGGTTAGCAAAGTGTATTGGGGAAATGCCTTAGGAAAAATGATGTTAGCCGCAGCGATTGATTGGGCTAGGGAAAAAAAATTAACCAAAATACAACTACAAGTACGAACAGATAATCTTAGAGCTATTAATTTATATAAAAACTTCCATTTTACAATTGAAGGAACGATTAAACAGGCATTGAAAGTGAACCATGTTCTTTATGATGATTTAGTGATGGGTTTAGATTTGTTAGCCCCCACATTATCCAATACTCAAGCCTAGTTTTATACATTTTATTAAGCGAGACAAACGTTGACAACGGAAATAGATAAAAAGCTGATTGCCGCTGCAAAACAAGGCAATCTAGGAGAAATTAGTGCGCTCATCAAGGTCGGTGCGAATATTCATGCTAGAGATGAACATCAATTGACTCCTGTGCATTGGCTGGCTCGCTATGGTTTTGTTGAATCATTAGATTTAGTTTTAAAAAAAAATGCAAAAACCACACTACTTAATCAAAACAATAATACGCCTTTACATTCAGCTGCTTATGGCGACCAACCCGAAAGTATACTGAAGCTTTTAGAGTTTTCAGCAGAAATTCATGCCCAAAATAAAGATGGGGATACCCCCCTTCATTCGGCTGCTTGGAAAGGAAGCGAGAAAGCAATTGCAACACTAGCTGCTAAACTTCCTAACTTAGAAGATACAAATAACGATGGCGATACGGCCTTACACTTGGCAGCATGGAATAATCAATTAAATGCATTAGCAATGCTTATTAAAAAGAATGCAACTATTAATCAAAAAAATAAAGATGGCGATACCGCTTTACATTTAGCAATAAAGAAAGAATATAGAGATATTATTCTATTTTTACTGATGTGTGGGGCTGATGTAAAAGTAACAAACCAACATAATCTATCCCCTTTTGATTTACCTAATTGGCATGCAAATGAATCCTTAAAGGAAGGTCTTCTTGGTGATATTGCGAAATTACAAACTCTAGTATTAACCGATTCTACAGGTCAAAATAGTTTCTTTGCTTCTGCGCAATCCAGTAACCAGCAAAGTAGTAAGCCTTTGTTTAAACATATTATTGAGCGCTTTTCATCAAAAGAAGAAGCATTAAAAACATTGGAAATAATTGATAAAGATTTGAAGTCACGCCCTGTAAACGCTGCACATATTGGCTCATCAGACTGACACTCCTAAATTGAGTGTTATTTTTTGGTAAATCAATTTTACTCGATTTTACCGTGAGTGTCAGATCAAATCTAAATTTCTACAGCTTATGTGCCTTGGTATTTTTTCCTATCTTTTTATCTTATCTCGGTTATTTGGCGCATAAAGGCCATGCATTGGATGTATTATTAAAAACAAACTCACAATATCAAAGCGAACAGTTACAAAAAGCGCTCAATCACTCTATGAAATTTTTTGCGCCAGCCCCCCTTCTAGAGCAGAAAACGGCGTTCCAGATCAAGACTCTGCTATCCTAGGCAATAACCCATGAAAACATTCTATTCCTTGGTACCTGCATGGCAAGTTGAATGACCATATTAGACTATTAGGGCATACCCCTGTCTGGATAAACAGCCAATCTAACTGACTAAATTTAATCATATTGTTGGCAAAGATCTTGGCGATTTCCTGATGCCTTGCTGTTATTGGTTGAAAGCACTACCCAAGACAGTATAATAATAAATTTGAGCACGTTGGACCTGTAACTATGACCACACCTGTTTATTTTGAAAAATCAATAGCTGAACTTGAAACAATCGTTAAACAATTAGAAAAAGGCGAATTATCATTAGATGAATCATTAAAACAATTCGAACATGGTATAAATTTAGCACGAACATGCCAAACAGTTCTGAATGAAGCAGAGCAAAAAATTAAAATGCTCACCGCAGCAGAAATCGATGTTGCCATTAATAGCAATGAATAATCGCAATTTAAATCATTACTATGCTCGCCACGAACAAATATTAGCAAGATTAGTACATGAGCAACCAATCCCCTCACCGAAGCTGAAAGAAGCAATCCTATATGCATTATTTCCAGGTGGAAAGCGTCTGCGGCCGATGTTGGTATATTTGTGTGGCGAATTGTTGGCCACCGATATTCATCATCTAGATATTATTGCTGCCTCCATTGAAATAACCCATTGTTATTCACTGATTCATGATGATTTGCCGGCCATGGATAATGATGATATTCGTCGTGGAAAAGCTAGTTGCCATCGTGCATTTGACGAAGCAACAGCGATTCTTGCTGGCGATGGCATGCAAGCACTGGCGATTCAGCTACTATTGACTCATTTATCCTCTAATCTATCTGCAGAAAAAAAATTAGCAATCATTTATGAACTTGTTAATGCCAGTGGTACTGCTGGAATGGTAAGTGGTCAAAGTCTAGATTTAGTAGAACTAGGGCAAGAAACGATGGTGAGTGAGCATCGACTGATTGAAATTCATCAACTAAAGACAGGCCAATTAATTTCTGCTTGTATAAACATGGTAATCCAAGCTAGTGATGTCGAAGGTGAAACCGTAAACGTATTACAAAAATTTGGTAATGATTTAGGATTGCTTTTCCAAATGCAAGATGATTATCTAGATAGATACAGTATTGATAAACTTGGTAAAGGTCGTTCTTCAGATTTAGCGAATCAGAAATTAACTTTCGCCGATCGGCATACCCGACAGCAACTACATGAACTAATCCATCAGCACTACCAGCAAATGAGATTATCGCTACAGTTATTTAAATCTGGCGCTAACAATCTATTAAGTTTATTAGATGAGCTACAACAATTAATACCATAATGCTTGGCCACAATAAAAGCTTTAGGGCGTGTTGACAATTCGTTCTCCCACCTAAGTGCCACAATTTCGCGACATCCATTCGACCTTAATCAGCGGCAAATGTCTTCATACCGATCACGCCATTCTGGATTTAGGTTCTCAATCCAATTTAACGTCCACAGCTTGGACCAGTTTTTGAATCGCTATTCACGTCGAGCAGCCTCTACATCTGTTTCATGAACCTCATCATCAACCAACATATGCACATTGTAATTTAATCAGGCTATTATTATGCGCCCAGACCGTTTACCCGTGTATCATGTGCCTCGACTTTAGCAGGACCGTTCGCCCTGAGGAGCGTGCGTAGCAGGCGTCTCGAAGGGCTTTCTAGGCAGCTAAAGTGAGCTGATCGATCAATGAATAGATGCTTTCTTTTGAGCATTTGTGTCTATCAAGCTGATTTTCAGACGTTGAATAATACTTATTTGACCAACATGACATCAGAGAAAGTCAGCTCACCTTTTTTATCATACCTTGATGCCATTTCCATGCTGACAAGCGCTTTTGTTTGATGCATGTTGAAGGCCACTAGCGTAATAAAAGAAAACAGGCCCATCACTGTATTTCTTAGTCGAAACACATAGTAATGAGTTTGCCTGCGTTGGCAACACTTTGTAATGGAAATCAAAGGCAGGTCCACTTATGTTTTGGGTATACATTCTTCAATGCTGTGATAATAGCTATTATACTGGGCATACTGACAATTTAGAGATAAGGCTATACCAGCATCATAATAGAATTTTTCCAACGTGTTATACGGCAAATAGACTACCGCTTAAGCTGGTGTACTCAGAGCAGTATCCTCGTAGAATAGAAGCCTTGAGCGCCGAAAAACAAATTCAAGGATGGAGCAGAAAAAAGAAGGAAGCCCTAATCTCAGGTGAATGGGACATGCTTTCCTACTGGGCTCAACGAAAAAAAAATAGTCTTGATGTTTTTTATTTAGGATCTAGCCCTTCGAGACACGCACTACGCACGCGTCTCAGGGCGAACGGTCCTGGGAGCAATGGCTAAAGTCGAAATGTGCCATTCTATGATGAGTTTGCTATGATTAATCAACAGATTAGGGCAATGAATCAGCTTCATCTTCAACTTGGCCATTTCCTGGATGCCGCGAATATATACGTGGGCGGGAGGATGAATTGTCAACTCGCCCTAGTATGAGAGGGTAGCCTATCGTATGATTTTCATCAGTTCTATCAAAAATACCTTGACAGCGAGATAACAGCTATTTAAACTCTCCATTCTCTTTTCAGGGGTTATAGCTCAGCTGGGAGAGCGCTTGCATGGCATGCAAGAGGTCGGCGGTTCGATCCCGCCTAGCTCCACCAAAATACTTAGGTCCCCATCGTCTAGAGGCCTAGGACATCGCCCTTTCACGGCGGTAACAGGGGTTCGAATCCCCTTGGGGACGCCATTTATACCTGTTTTTTAAGTAATAAATGGCTTTGTGTATTTCATTTTATAATGATATTTTCACACTTATTTTGTTGTTAACGTGATCTCATGTCGAAACGTATGGGCTTTCCGAAGTGCCATAAATGTCTCATCTACCGTGCTTGATAATTTAAGCAGGTTACTTTCTATCAATGGATTGTACCATTGCATTGTCTCTTTTAGCCAGTTTTCAGGATGGATACGAATACGTTCATTATGGCATTCTTTTTGTTTAAAAGGGATCCCCATAAGATGATGTAGTTTTTCACTTAATACCTTCATGATAGCCTTTTTTGCTTCAATGCTATGGCCTGCAATATGTGGCGTCACAAGCCATGATTTTTTAATAATGTCAGCATTAATATACGGCTCATTCGCAAAGACATCTGTGACATAGTGTATCGTATCAAAGCCTAATATTGCGCTTTCATCAACCAATTCCCCTCGTCCAGCATTCACAATGCAAGTATTGGGTTGAAGTTTGGAAAGTATGGCTTGATTGATTAGATGATAACTTGGGAATGGCGCCTGATGATGAAGATTTGCATGTAGTAAAAGCATGTTTGCGCTCGTTATTTTTTGAAGAAAGTGCTCGGAAAATGCAGGCATATAGGGATCGTACCCATCCACATCAAAATCTAATTGTCTAAGACGTTGATAGACCGCTTGACCAACGTACCCCATCCCTAGAATACAGATTTTTTTAGGTTTGAATAATTGATTCGTTATCAGGGTTGCAAGGATTGCTTGAATATAATCTGTCACGGCATGTGCATTCGCGCCTTTTGCATCAAAATAGGCGATCCCTTTTTCTTGGAGTAGAGCGATAGGTAAATGATCGCTACCACTCGATGCTGTGAAAACATAAAGCAAGGCGGGAAATTTGTTTAAAATGTCAGCCGTGAGTAGCGCGGTGCTTCGACAAATTAAGGCCGTTACATTAGGTGAATAAGATAGGGTTAAAAGACTATCATAAAAAATAATGTCACCTTCTATGCCTACTAATTCATTAACATAAGGTAATGATTTATCAACTAAAATAATCATAATTGAAATAGGATGCGCAGGCAATGTAATGAAAATTGAATAAGTGGTGAAATAAGTGCGCCTAATAAGCCACTGTAGGCTAATAAAATAAGTATAATAAAACCGTACGGTTCAATTTGTTGCATCCATTGCGATTGTTTATAAGGAAGTAATTCGTATAAAAGTTTACCACCGTCAAGGGGCGGTATCGGGAGTAAATTAAAAAAACCAAGCAATAAATTAATAACAATCCCCGTTCTTGCTGTCAACATTAAAAACAAAGTAATGGTTTTGGTTTCTAAATGAAAATAAAGGGTTGCTTTTAAAATAATTGGTGGCGCAACATTTGCTTCATAAGCTTCTATCC
>JBMLTO010000116.1:0-7015 GCA_049239925.1 Legionella sp.
TAGGGGATCAATTTTCAATTGGTGGGGGGGATCAGTTTACAACTGGTGCTAACACGCTAACTCCAACTCAAATTATCCACTATTTTGTGCTGAGGTGGAATATCGGCGTGTCCAGGTTAAGGACACTGCATCTAGTCGGTGAAAGTCCGACCGAGGTAAAAGACTCAAGCCTCGTAGCTCGGGAGGCATCATGGCGCGAGAGCAAGACGATGGAGCCCTCTGACAACATTCAGAAAGGAATATGCGCAATGCACCAGGCTGTAATGTGAACGTAGATGTAGCCTCGTCACACGAAAACCGGTGGCAGAGACGGTCGATAACGTGCGAAAGCATGAAGAACAGGCTGAAACGAGTCTGATACAGTCAGTTCTCACCGGCGGGGTATCAGCGATTGCATGGTGCAAAAGATGTGGTGGGATACAGGAGAAGCCCTACGTGCCCGGTGGAGAAATCCCGCCGAGGATGTCGGTACTATAACCTTGAATGGGAAATGTATCGGTAGGCGCGAGGGTGGCGGATTGGGTGGTAGTACCTCTCCAATGGCAATGGACGATACTACCATCAATAAACTCCCATTCAAGCTCAGGATGTTGTATAAGATTTTTAAACATTTTTATCCATTTGTCTTTTGACGACCAACGATTCAAAGGTTGATCAATAGAATTCCAACATCCGAACTCTAGGGGTAGGTCTCGCCAAGGGCAGCCAACAGGCATGCGATATAAAATTGCCTCAATCATCATGCGAAGATTAGACTTGTCATCTATTTGATGTTGTAGCATGATCTCCTTCAGTTTAGACCACAGCTCATCACTGAGCATCAGTCTAGCGATTGCAAACTCGTTTTATACTTGATATTAGAATCGTTATATGATGAGTTTGCTATGATTAATCAACAGATTAGGGCAATGAATCAGGTTCATCTTTAACTTGGCCATTTCCTGGATGCCGCGAACCAGTTGTGGCACGTAGGTGGGTGGAGGAATTGTCAATACGCCCTAGCATACATTGCGATATCATAAGGCATTTGAGTGATCAGAACACGTAAATCAAATTATTGTATCTCAGCTATTTTTGTTATCGTATGGGTAGCGTTGGTAAATGGTTATTCCTATGGGGCTAGCTATTCCCTTGAGACTGTCGAAGCTTGTGTTATTGCACGTGATAGACCTCTAAGCGATAAAGTGCGCCACAAAATATCTAAATGTTTGTTTTGGGTTGACAATGTTCAAGATTCCATGTGTTCAGGCTCTTATCAACAACCAGCGATAACTGTGTTGGCTGAACATGATGGGATTCATGTGGCGGCTGATGAAGCATTCTTAACTAGCAAATATCGTTCTTCCTTGCGTGGTCATGTAAAAATTCGACAAACCGATCGTGTCATTGATGCTAAAACAGCTTACATTTATCTTAATAGCAAAACCAATAAAATTAAACGAATTGAGCTTGTAGACAACGTCTATTATATGGAGCCCAATAAATTAATGGTTGCTCAACGGGCTATTATTAATCCAGAAGACAAATCTGGTCGCATAGAAAATGTTCTTTATAGATTTAATACGAATCGTTACCGTTCGATACTCCCTTCTTGGGGGCGTGCAAGCTTTGTTGAACGCTATGCTAATAAAAATTATTTGCTGCATAAAGCAACTTATAGTCATTGTCCCCCTAAGGATAAAGGTTGGCAAATTGACGCCGAAGAGATTAGTCTTGACGATGAAAGTAAAACAGGTGTAGCTAAACATGCGATATTACGCTTTTATGACTGGCCCTTTTTTTACGCACCCTATTTGACTTTTCCTACATCTGGTTCCCGTAAATCAGGCTTCTTATTACCTTCTGTTGGATACAGTAATGTTGGTGGCATTGATTGGACATGGCCCTATTATTGGAATATAGCGCCTAATTATGATGCTACGATTACACCGCATGTATATACCCGGCGGGGGATGATGATCAGTAATAATTTTAGATTTCTAACGGAAAAATCTAAGGGCGCTCTTAGTGGCAGTTTTCTTGCTCATGATAAGGCCTTTGCACGATTTATTGCTGAAAATAGGGAGCGTTTTCCTGTTCTGTTGAATAATAAAACAGATAGATGGGACCTATGGTTTCGCGATGCTACACAAATTAGTCCACAATTAAATTTTACCCTCAATTACCAGCAAGTTTCTGATAGCTATTATTTACAGGACTTTAGCTCAAATGTGGCTATGTTAACGCAAAATCAATTATTGCGACAAGCAGACGTAACCTATAGTAACGAACATTGGTTTTTGAAGGCAATGTTGCAAGGGTTTCAAACGTTACACCCAATTAATCAAGCGTCAATTGACGATGTCTATAGACGTTTACCGCAGCTCTTTGCGCATGCTGTTTACAGTCAATTACCGTTGCATGCTAGTATAAATTTATTGAGCGAATTTGATTATTTTCGTTGGCCAACGGTCGGTGACAAAAGGCCTGAGGGAGCTCGGTACCATTTAAATCCACAGTTATCGTTTCCTCAAATCAGGTCATGGGGATTCATTACACCTGAAATTCAGATGGTTAGTGATCATTACGCACTGAATGCAATGGATAACCGGTTGTCTCGTGCTGTTAATCGGAATATCCCACGCTATAGTGTCGATAGTGGTTTATATTTTGAGCGTCAAACGAGTATATGGGATAAAAAAATAACACAAACCCTAGAGCCGAGGCTTTATTATTTAAATGTACCTTTTTACGAACAGTCTCAGATTCCGTTATTTGACTCAGGATCAATGATATTTAACTTTGGTCAATTGTTTCGGAATAACCGTTTTTCGGGGCTGGATCGAGTTGCCGATACTCATCAATTATCCTATGCTGTTACATCGCGTTGGTTATCTTCTCACAGCGGTCACCAGATAGGCAGTTTGTCTGTTGGGCAAATCTATTATTTCTCTAATCGTCGTTTGCAGCTATGTCATAGTGAATATAGTCCTTGTCAAGATAGTCCTCAAATGTTGGGATATCTTTCTTCTTCAACAAAATTATCACCTATTGCTGCTCGGGCAATTTATCAATTAAATTCGACCTGGTTCAGTAGCGGCGATTATGTGTGGGATTTTAATACTAGATCTGCAAATAATGCTCAATTAAATCTTCATTACCAGCCATTAGAAAAGAGGCATATTAATATTGGCTATTCATATTTGATTAATGCCGATATGCAGTATTCGTCAAGGAGTACCTATAAAAAAGATGCATTGCATCAAATAACAGTTTCCTATGCATGGCCTTTGACGGAAAAATGGGGAACATTAGGTGTTTATAGTCATAATATTAGTAAAGGGTATGCTATGATGACTGTTATGGGTTTGCAATATGATAGCTGTTGTTGGGCTGTAAGATTAATCGGGGGCAGAATGTTTAGGAACATCAATGCGACAGCTCTATCTCCACAATATAGTAATAGTCTATATCTGCAGGTTATCCTAAAAGGACTGGGCTCTATTGCTAATAGTGATCCATCAACGATTATTGGAACTTATTTCCCTGGTTATCATGACATATTTAGGCACTGATGTTCTCTGGGTAATAAATTTTGAGAATTAAGTACGGAGCCTTTATTGCGCCTTAGTGATCTGGCCAATGTTCGAATGACTAATTTTGAGCAAACCTGCGTTTGAATGCGACGGTATTAAGAGACTAGAGATTATTGGATTCAATACCATTTTGAGGATAAGAGTATGCGAGTTTTATCATTATCAATATTGTTATTATTAGCGTTGACGACGCATGCGCAGTCCTTAGATCGACTTGTTGCTGTGGTAAACAATGATGTAATCACTGCAAATGAGTTACAAACTGAAATGACTGCATTTCGACAGCAGTTGGTTGCAAAACGTGCACCAATGCCATCTGAGAAATTACTACGTAAGCAAGTCTTACAGCATATGATTGATGATGCCCTACAATTACAGTTGGCGAAGAATAATAATTTGATTGTCGATGATTCTGAACTTAATCAGGCAATTATTAAAATTGCGGCTTCAAATAAAATGAATTTAATACAATTTAAACAAGCGGTAAAAAACCAAGGATTGATTTGGAATAATTATAAGGAAAATGTTCGTAAAGAAATATTGATGAGTAAATTACAACAAAAAGCCCTTAATCAGGAGATTACCGTTTCTCCGCAGCAAATCGATAATTATTTAAAAACAGTTTTGCGCGATAAGAAAAAATTACAACAGGCCTATCATTTAGAACATATGATTATTCCACTGCCTGAGCAGCCTTCAAAAGAACAAATCAGATGGGCTTATCAAAAAGCACAATCATTATTGATTAAGATTAAAAATGGTTATGATTTTAATAAGTTGGCAGTATCTGAATCAAATCCAACTGATGTGATAGAAAACGGTGATTTAGGCTTTAGATATTTATCTGAATTACCAGAAGTATTTGCACAAAAAGTTATTGCTATGTCAGTGGGCGAAGTTGTTGGGCCTATACGGACCGGCAATGGTTTTCAGTTGATTAAATTGGTTGGTGTTTCTGGTGGTGATGAAAAACACATGGTCACTAAGACTCATGTTAGGCATATTTTGTTAAAACAAGTATCAAGCGCAACTAGTGATGAAACTAAAAAACAAGTTGATGCTATTTATCAGCAAGTGAAACAAGGAAAAAATTTTTCATTAATTGCAAAAAAATATTCAGCAGATATTGCTAGTGCGGAAAAAGGTGGTGATCTTGGGTGGGTAACCAATGAAGAGCTAGTTCAACCATTTGCTGAAGTGATGGACAAACTGCCATTGCATGTTATTAGCAAACCAGTTAAAACAATATTTGGCTGGCATATCATCGAGGTGATGGCGCGTAAAACAGTTGATGATACTCAGGCCTTTCAAAAACAACAAGCTAAGCAAATACTCTACCAACAAAAGTTTGCTGAGGCGGTTCAAAGTTGGCTGCAACATTTGCGTGCGGATGCTTATATTAAAATTTTCGACAAGAGTTTGGCATGAAACCCATTTTAGTTTGTAGTGGTGAGCCAGCAGGCATTGGGCCTGATATATGCCTGGCGCTAGCGGCTTATGGTCTGCCGATAGTCGTGCTTGGTGATAAAATTGTTTTAGAGCAACGAGCACTAAAGCTTGGCTTAACCATTCAATTTATTGATTATCAACCAAACTTACGAACTGTCAGTTCCAAAGGTACTTTGACCGTATTATCCTTCTCCGTTCATACACCGGTTCGTCCGGGTGTACTGGATCCAACCAATTCATTTTATGTTATAAAATTACTAACGGAAGCCATACAACGTTGTATGGCGGGAGAGTTCGCTGCGCTTGTTACAGCACCTGTCCATAAAGCAATAATTAATGATGCTGGAATTCCTTTTAGTGGACATACAGAATTTTTTGCAGACTATTGTGAAGCCGAAACAGTCGTCATGATGCTGGCCTCAGCTGAAATGAAAATAGCTTTGGCAACAACTCATCTTCCGCTAAAAAATGTGCCTGCAGCCATTCATCCAAACATGCTTAGACAGACTCTGTTATGCATGGATGCCTCCCTGAGAAAGGATTTTAATTTAACTCAACCCAGGATCTTGGTAGCAGGATTAAATCCGCATGCTGGCGAATCCGGTTACTTAGGGCGAGAAGATCTGGATATAATTTTCCCTACAATATTGGATCTTAAAAAACAAGGTTTCTATATTGATGGTCCTGTATCAGCAGATACGATGTTTAGTAGAAAAAATAATATCAATTACGATGCATACCTTGCCATGTACCATGATCAAGGATTGCCAGTAATTAAATATGCAAGTTTTGGTCAAACTGCAAATATTACTTTGGGGTTACCGATTATTCGTACCTCTGTTGATCATGGCACAGCAATAGAGATAGCTGGCAGTGGTCATGCTCAGGCAGATAGTTTGATAGCAGCCATTAATATAGCTAATATTATGGCTGCAAATCGCGCAAAGAATCATGACTAAAATCACTATCATCGCTATCATTGATAAAAATAGAGGCTTGGGCAAAGATAATAATTTATTATGTTATCTTCCAGCTGATTTATCCCATTTTAAACAGTTGACCATGGGTAAACCTGTAATCATGGGCGGTAAAACATATCGATCAATTGGTAGAACATTACCAGGACGATTAAATATAATTATTAGTAGATGTCAACAATCAATAGCTGGTGCCATAGTTGTTTCCTCATTAGAAGAAGCCATCGAGCAGTGTAAGTTATATGAGGAGACAATGATTATAGGCGGGGGGCAGATATATGCTGCTGCACTAGAATTAGCAGAAACATTATATATTACTGTCATTGATCATTGCTTCAATGCAGATGTATTTTTTCCAGCCATTGATGAAAATAGATGGACTTGTACCAAGCTATTTCAGCATAACAAGGATCAATTAAATGCTTATGATATGACATTTTTTAGATATGATTTAAAGAAAATATAATATGTAGGGCATGTTGACAATTCATCCATCTGTCTATGTGCCGTCACTTGTTCGCCGCATCCAGTAAATGGCCAAGTTAAAGATTCACCTGATTCATTGCCCTAATCTGTTGATTAATCATAGCAAACTCATCATAGAATGGCAGATGATATACGGGTTCAATATCAGATTTCATTAAACGAGTCTGGGGGATAAAAATAGCCTGATTCCGGGATTTACAGCTAAGTACAATGTGCATATATTAGTTTATGATGAGGTTGATGAAACCAATGTAGAGGCTGCTCGACGTGAACAGCGATTCAAAAACTGATCCAGGCTGTAGACGTTAAATTGGATTGAGAATCTAAATCCAGACTGGCGTGATCTCTATGAAGACATTTGCCGCTGATTAAGATCGAATGGATGCCACCAACAAGTGTATAGCGTTGGGAGATAGGCGGGAGGATTAATTGTCAACACGCCCTAGTCTTTTTTGGTAGAAAAAACCAAGATTATGAGATAAAGATCTGAAATAAGTGTTGACAAAGGTAATAAAAGCAGTAGAATGT